>NZ_CAWPAV010000211.1:0-6673 GCF_963885725.1 Proteus sp. G4380 | reverse complement strand
TATAAAAATAGAGTTTATATTTATTCTTATAATCTGAGCGTTGTTTCTTAAACTATAAATATAATCCATTAATTCCTACATAGGGGGAGATAATGAAACATACATTGTTAAAAACGACTGCAATTGCTATGGCATTAAGTGTGGGAGTTGTGCAAGCGACTGAATATAAAGCGAGTACCGCAGAACATCCAATCAAAATAGTTAATTTAGATGCTCTTGAAAATCAAGTAAAAGAAAATATGGATAAAGGCGCTTTCGGTTATATTCGTGGTGGTGCTGAAGACGAAAATAACTTGCGTTCTAATACAAATGCATTTAATAAAAAATATATTATGCCTCGTGCATTACAAGGGATTGAATTTTCCGATCTGAATTTAAAAACAGAATTTTTAGGTATTAAATTAGATACGCCTATTATTCAGGCACCGATGGCAGCCCAAGGGCTTGCTCATCAACAAGGCGAAGTTGCCACAGCAAAAGGTATGGCGAAAGCGGGCTCTATTTTCTCATTAAGTACTTATGGTAATAAAACCATTAAAGAAGTCGCGCAAGCACAACCGGGTTATCCGTTCTTTTTTCAGCTATATATGAGTAAAAACGACGCGTTTAATCAGTATATTTTATCGCAAGCAAAACAGTATGGCGCGAAAGGTATTATTTTAACGGTTGATTCTCCTGTGGGGGGATATCGTGAAGATGATATTAAAAATAGTTTTCAATTCCCATTAGGTTTTGCCAATTTGGAAGCATTCGCCAAAATCAGTGATGATAAATCAAAAACAGGTAAAGGTTCGGGTATTAGTGAGATCTATGCTCAAGCTAAACAAGCATTTACTCCTGCGGATATTCAATATGTGAAAAAGATGTCAGGTTTACCAGTCATTGTGAAAGGTATTGAATCACCTGAAGATGCCGATACTGCAATTAAAGCGGGTGCTGATGCGATTTGGGTGTCTAATCATGGTGGTCGTCAGTTAGATAGTGCACCTGCAACCATTGATGTATTGCCAGCCATTGCCAAAGTCGTGAATAAACGTGTTCCTATCGTTTTCGATAGTGGAGTTCGTCGTGGCTCACATGTCTTTAAAGCGCTAGCGAGTGGTGCAGATGTTGTTGCTGTGGGGCGTCCAATTCTTTATGGATTAAATTTAGGCGGTGCTGAAGGTGTAAATTCAGTTATCGAGCAATTAAATAAAGAGTTAAGAATTAATATGATGTTAGGTGGTGCAAGAAACGTCAAAGAAATTCAAGCAACACACCTGTATACAGATGCTGACTTTAAATAAGCCATTATTTTAATCTCAGCGAGTAAAAACCCCATGCTTAATCTTAAACATGGGGTTTTTATTGATTAGACACGACTTAATGTGCTTCGCTAGCTATGTCACCAAAACAGAGATTATTTTGATTATTAATCCCCCCATCGGGTGATGAGTAACCTAGACAGCCTAATATCGAGTCAAAAATATTATGATGATAGAAAGTCCGGTTATTATCTTGATTTCGTTTGAGATTATCAAATAACTGTTTATTTTCAGGCTCAGCTAAATAGCTATCTGACATCCACACTAAGAAAGGCACTTTAAATTGTTCTGGTGGTGCAATTTCTTTTGGTGTGCCGTGTAAGCCACCTTTTTCTGAAATTGACTCGCCGTGATCTGAGGTATAAAACACAATGGCTTTTTTATCACGCAAGGTATTAAGTACACCATCAATAAAGTAATCAGTATAAAGAATAGAGTTATCATAAGCATTGACGAGTTGCTCTTTGGTGCACTCATCGTCAACGTTTAAGCATTCAGGTTGGTATTTTTTAAATGCGTTTGGGTAACGTTGCGAGTACATAAAGTGTGAACCTTTAGTGTGTAAAATTACTAAGTGGTTACCTTTAGAATAGTGAGCAACGGAATCTGCGACTTCGTTAATAAGCAAAGTATCATCTAATTCTTTGCCAAAATTACTATTTTTGGCGGTCATCATCTCTTTCATGGCATAGTTATCTAAATCAAGCTTATTGTAAAACCAAAGCTCACTTTGCATTGAAAAGAGTTCTGATGTCATTCCTAGCTGATGTAATACTGAGAAAATATTGTTCTCTTTTAACGTTCGTTGATCGTTATTTTCTGTACCATTTTCACGCACAAACATACATTTTAGCGAAAGTTTTGTTGCTGTATCGCAAGAGATACCTTTCAGAGCAATCAGATTTTTTTCTTGGCTTAATAAGGGATTGGTTTGTCTTTCATAACCGAATAGCCCCATATGATCCCACCTTGCTGTCTCGCCAATAATAAAGACCACATAGACATCTTCATTGGCTTTTGACGGGATATAAGTAAAGTTATCCGCGGGATCAAAGATATTCTGGCTATTAAAGTGGTCGTCGTACTGTGTTATCGCATATTGAAATAAAGGAATAATCCAGTTGGTCGGTAAATAGGCGTAACTTAAACCACCGCTGTAGCTTGGCAAATCTAAGTTATTCTTGATTTCATAGGCTTTTTGTTTCGAATCTAAGGTTTTTAGATAGGCAAATACCGCAAGAGCAATTACGAGCATTTTGACCGTATTTTTGATCCAGATTTTTTTCTTTTGCTGCTGAGTTATATTTTTTTCTGGTTTCTTACATAACCAAGTTAGCGCTAGGGGTAAAATAGATAACCCAATAATCCAAATAATCACATTAGGGCTAATCAGCTCTTTTGATAAATCGATATCTGTGGTGAGCGTAGAAATAATAATGCCATAGCCAATAACTACATCAAAGAAAGAGATATAGTAACTAGCACAAACACTAATGAGCAGAATAAAAGAAGCGACTATTTTAAAAAATAGTGTGCCACAAAAAGAAATAAGTCGTAATAAGAAGAAAGTAAAGGCAATGTTTACTGCAACTTCACCCAGTATATATAAACTTTCAATGAGGGAGTTGTGAGAATTCTGTGTGCCATAACGGCCAATGTAAACGGAAAGATTAAGAAATAAACCAATATAGACAGCTAAAAAAAGAGAAACTTTTTCTTTTGAAAATCGTAAAAACTTTAATTTTTGCATGTTGAGCTATTATCAAATTTTTGGGGTGTAGAGGTCTTTAAGACCGCATTGTTGTTTTCAGGTTCAGTATTATGGGCTTTTTTTTTATTGTTTTTCACCTTTTTTCTTGCGAATAAATTGTTATTCAAAATATTAATTCTTAAAAATTTACCTAAATAAGAATATAGCAAGTCAAATTATCATATTGTCATCAAATAATGATGTGTTTAGTTGTTAAATAAAAATAACTAATTGTATTTATTGAAAAATAATAATTTTATTGATGAGAAGAATACATAGAGAAAATCGTGTTAATTAGACCGATTAATCTTTGCTATTACTGCTTGCTCATCGTCGACAGAAAAATCGTCATTAGTGTCGATAATTGTTTCCTTTTTGTCTCTTACTCATCTTATTACTGATAACTGTCTGTTATTTTTCTTTGTTTTTCATCTAATTATAAAATATTTAAAATAATGGCTTATTTGGCACAGTCTCTGCATAGATAAAGGAGAGAATCGGGTATTAACCTGAAAGTTGATGAACACAGGAGCAATGTTGATGAAAAAAGTCATCACGGTCTGTCCGTATTGCGCCTCAGGATGCAAAATCTACCTGAAGGTGGAAAACGGTAAAATCATTGGCGCTGAAGGAGCCAATGGTTTAACAAACCAAGGTGAGCTGTGTCTGAAAGGGTATTATGGATGGGATTTTATCCATGATACTAAGATACTGACTCCACGCCTTAAAACACCTATGATCCGCCGTGAAAGAGGTGGAAAATTAGAAGCGGTTTCTTGGGATGAAGCTATTGAGTTTGCGAGTAGCAAACTACTTGCTATCAAAGAGAAATATGGCGCTAAAGCTATTATGACAACCGGTTCATCACGAGGACCTGGTAATGAAGCTAACTTCGTTATGCAGAAATTTGCTCGTGCGGTTATCGGAAATAATAATATAGACTGCTGTGCTCGTGTCTGACACGGCCCTTCGGTTGCAGGTCTGCAGCGTTCGGTCGGTAATGGTGCTATGAGCAACTCAATCGTTGAGATTGAGGATACCAAATGTCTATTTGTCTTCGGTTATAATGCCGCAGACTCGCATCCTATTGTCGCTCGCCGTATTGTGAAGGCGAAAGAAAAGGGTGCCAAAATTATTGTATGTGATCCACGCTATATCGAAACAGCTCGCTTGGCTGATTTACACTTAGCATTGAAAAATGGTTCTAATATTGCACTGCTAAATGCTATTGCCAATGTGATCATAGAGGAAAAATTATACGATAAATCCTTTATTGAAAATCATACCGAGCAATTTGATGAGTATTGCCAATTAGTCGCAAGTTACACCCCTGAGTCGGTAGAAAAAACAACGGGGTTAAGTGCACAAATTATCCGTGAAGCAGCGCGTATGTATGCCAAAGCGGAAACGGCGACAATCTTGTGGGGAATGGGGGTAACACAGTTCTATCAAGGGGTTGAAACCGTTCGTTCACTCACTAGCTTAGCATTATTAACCGGTAATCTTGGTAAGAAATATGTTGGGGTAGGTCCTGTTCGTGGTCAAAATAACGTACAGGGTGCTTGCGATATGGGAGCACTACCTAATACGCTACCAGGCTATCAGTATGTTACTGATGCGAAAGCGCGTGAAAAATTTGCCAAAGCTTGGGGCATTGAATCGATGCCTGAAGAAGTAGGCTATGCGCTTAGTGAAGTTCCTCATAATATCGACCATGGTTTAATTAAAGCACACTATGTGATGGGGGAAGATCCACTACAAACTGAGCCAGATTTAGCCACTATTCGTAGAACCTTTGAAAAACTCGATTTACTGATAGTACAAGATATCTTTATGACCAAAACAGCATCGATTGCTGATGTTGTTTTCCCTGCCACATCATGGGGTGAACATGAAGGGGTGTACACATCAGCAGACCGTGGATTCCAGCGTTTCTATAAAGCGGTAGAGCCTGTTGGTGATGTTAAAACAGACTGGCAAATAATCAGCTTAATGGCAACAGCAATGGGTTATCCAATGCATTACAACAACACCAAAGAAATTTGGGATGAGTTGCGTGAGTTATGCCCGATTTATTATGGTGCAACTTACGAAAAAATGGCTGATTTGGCGTATATTCAATGGCCTTGCCCAACAGAAGATAGCCCAGGTACACAATATCTTTATGAAGGCGGTAAGTTCGATACCCCTAATGGTAAAGGTCAATTCTATACTTGTGAGTGGGCGCCACCTATTGATCAACTCTCTGATGAGTTCCCAATGGTATTGGCAACGGTTCGTGAAGTTGGACATTACTCTTGTCGTTCAATGACAGGTAACTGTAAAGCATTAGCTGCATTGGCTGATGAACCCGGTTATGTTCAATTAAACACTGAAGATGCCAAACAGTTAGGAATTAAAGATCAAGAGTTGGTTTGGATACGCTCTCGACAAGGTAAGGTTATTACTCGTGCTGCGGTCAGTGATAGACCAAATAAAGGTGCGGTATATATGACTTACCAATGGTGGATTGGGGCTTGTAACGAACTAGTTGCAGAAAACTTAAGTCCAATAACCAAAACACCTGAGTATAAGTATTGTGCGGTTTGTGTTGAGTCAATTAAAGATCAAGCTCAAGCTGAGCACTATGTAAAAACAGAATATAACAATATTAAACGTCGTTTAAGAGAAGCCGCTGAAGGCTAACTTTGCTGATTAATATTTATTTTCTGTTCGAAAACCGAGCATGACTGATCTAGATATCAGTAAGCTCGGTTTTTTTATCGCTTTATGCTTAAGCTACTTGCTTATTTAAATGTAACGTTAGTGGTAAATCGGGATGTAATTGGGTTGAATCAAACTGATGTGATGGATGAGTGTCTACGGTTGGATAACGGGATAATAAAACAATAAAATCCTGATAAGCAAAGTGGTTATTGTCATGCGTAAAAATAGGTGTACCACTATGATTTAACTCATTATCCGCAATTAATAATATATCCAGATATTGGGCATTATTATGCTCATAGAGAACATTATTAGGATTAATATCTTGCCAAGGTGTGCCTATTGCTTCTTGAGGAGAATGAACACGTAATGCGCCGGAATTATCTTTTACATTATTTTTATTCATCATGACTATCATGGTGTGATCAACACCATCTTTATGCACCCCTTCAATAGAAAGCTCACTTAACGAATTAGGTTCAGCAATGAGTCTTAAATGAAATACCGTTGAAATTGATTTAGGGGATTGTTGATCGGTTAAGCGGCGTGGCGTAAATCGATTTCCTTCAATCAGGAGCATTTTTAATTTCAATAATGCTTGGTAGGCGGTATTGCTTTGCCAGCGATCGTCAATTGCTCGAAAGTGTCTTTGTGCACCGCTATCTTCACGAATAAAGCCATCTTCTTCAGTGAGGACAAAAGGTTGATACTCTAGTCGTGAAATGGTTTTAGCCTCATTATCGAAAAGGTAGCGTCCGGTGCGAGAGTGACGAAACGACAATGTAGGATCTTGCGCGAGATAATCACCATATTCTATGAGTGTATCTATATCTTTCTCTGTTGCACCTAATTGTTTTATTAAATCAATAACTATTTTTTGTGGAATAAAAACATATTTATTATTTTTATATTC
>NZ_CAWPAV010000210.1:0-82141 GCF_963885725.1 Proteus sp. G4380 | reverse complement strand
TACATCATGCAAATAGATAAATATATTTATAAAAAAACCTCAGATTATTCTTATACCAAAGCTGCAAAAAGTCATAATATTCACTATGTTAAATAATGAGTGTAAGTGATGCTATCATCATCACTGGCTGGTCATTTATTTAACTATTCTGAGTTAGCCCACATTAAGTATGATATTATACTAACAATAGAATGAGTCATTCATTCTATTGTTTTTTATTTTATAATCATCAACTATCACTAAAGAAATTACTTTATTCGATTTGATACTATTACTGCTACATCAAATTCTTCAATAATCCTCACTTATTCAAGATAAAATATTACTAATTTAATATCTGTAAATAGTATTTTTTTCTCAAAATTTACACCCACTTAGGAAATTCAGAAAACATTTTCTCCAATAGATTCAGTATGATCAAAGCATCAAAATTACAATATAACGCCTTGAATTATTAAACTATTTATTGGACATAATGCAATGAAAGAACAATTATCTTCCTACTGGAAAATATTAATTGAAGCTGTTAAGCAACAAGTGAAGCCAGCTTTAGGTTGTACCGAACCCATTTCACTTGCATTAGCTGCTGCCACTGCAGCTCGTTATCTGCAACATAATATCACCCGTATTAGCGCAGAGGTTTCTCCTAACTTAATGAAAAACGGAATGGGAGTGACTGTACCGGGCACGGGTATGGTGGGATTATCCATTGCGGCTAGTTTAGGGGCTGTTGCTGGAGATAGTGAAGCAGGTCTAGAAGTATTAAAAAATGCCACACCAGAACAAGTTGAGTTGAGTAAAAATCTATTAAATTCAGGCATTGTCTGCGTATCAATAAAAAAAGCCTGCCAAGAGGTGCTTTACTCTGAGGTTACCGTTGAAGATGGCGAAAACAGTGCCACCGTCATTATTGCAGGTGATCATACTAATATTGTTAAAATTATCCATAATGGTCAGGTGGTGCTTGATAAATTATCATCACAATCTGAACAAACGGCCTCACCTTGCCAAATTAAGCAAGCCTTAACCAACACTAACACACGAGAAATCTATCAGTTTATTACTCAAGCTCCTGTAGAAGAAATTTCTTTTATTTTGCAATCGGCGCAATTAAATGACGCATTATCAAAAGAAGGCTTGAACAATACTTACGGTTTGCATATTGGTCAAACCTTACAACGCCAGCAACAACGTGGCTTGTTAGCTAAAGATCTGCTTTCTGAAATTATGATCCGCACTTCAGCGGCTTCTGATGCACGTATGGGCGGTGCCGTACTCCCCGCCATGAGTAACTCAGGTTCAGGAAATCAAGGTATTGCAGCTACAATGCCTGTTGTGGTGGTTGCTGAATATTTACAGGTTAGTGAAGAAAAAATGGCAAGAGCATTAATGCTTTCACATTTATTAGCCATTTATATTCACCACAAATTCCCGGCACTTTCCGCACTATGTGCCGCAACAACCGCATCAATGGGAGCTGCTGGTGCTATTGCGTGGCTAATGGAAGAACGCTATGAACCCATGGCAATGGCAATTAGTAGTATGATTGGCGATATTAGTGGCGTGATTTGTGATGGTGCCTCTAACAGTTGTGCGATGAAAGTGTCGACAGGAGCAAGTGCCGCTTATAAAGCGGTATTAATGGCGCTAGATGATACCTGCGTGACGGGTAATGACGGCATTGTCACTCATGATGTTGATATGACGATCGAGAATCTTTGTGCATTAGCTAGTCGAGCAATGCAACATACTGATGTACAAATTATTGAAATTATGGAATATAAAGCTGTTGCTAATGGCTAATTAGTATAAAAAAACACCCCATAATGGTTATTATGGGGTGAAACATAAGATCCCAGGAACAGGATCCTCCTCAAGTCCAGGAGCATGATTAATATTCGTTACTGCTATTTACTGCTTACTACTTACTGCTATTACATCACTACCAACAAACACTTTTCTCAAACAATCGCTATTACTCATATTCTTTAGTGTTATGCATTAACGCATCGAAACTGGCTTTTATTTCTTCTTCTGGCAGATGAATACCAATAAAGACTAAGGTGCTTTGACGAGTTTCATTCTCTTGCCAAGGTCTATCCCAATCAGCGCTATATAATCGTTGCACTCCTTGGAATAACAACCGGTTAGGACTATCTTTAATATTTAAGATCCCCTTATAACGTAATAAGTTATCGGCAAAGCTCAATAACAAAGACTCCATAACATCAGAGACTGCTTGTAACTCAACGGGATAATCAAAATTCAGTACAATAGACTGAATATCATCTTGTTTTTCTGGCTGAAAACGAAACAGGGGTTGCTTGATCTCTAAAGTATCATTCAACATAAAGCCTTTTACGTTAAACAATAGTGCTAAATCAATGTTCCCATTGATCACCGTATAGGTAGGCGCTCTAGCATTAATACGTCTTAAACGAGCAAGTAATTGTTGGCTCGCAGGTTGAATATCTGTTTTAGTTAATAGAATGCGATCCGCATAACCAATTTGAGATTGAGCAATAGCAAATTGATCTAACTGTTGCTGAGCATGGATTGTATCAACCAGTGTAATAATGCCATCTAATAAATAGCGTTGGCAGATCACTTCATGAGAAAAAAATGTTTGTGTGATAGGCCCCGGATCAGCCATCCCTGTACACTCAATCACTAGGCGATCAAACACAATGTCACCACGATCAAGACTATCGCAGAGATCGAGCAAAGTATCTTCAAGCTCATTCGATTTACTACAACAAATACAGCCATTGGTGAGTGTTTTTATTTGTGTTGCTCTATCACCAATAATTTCATCATCGATAGGCACTTCACCAAATTCATTTTCAATCACCGCAATTTTATAGCCATGCTCCTCATTGAGCATATGGCGTAAAAGCGTTGTTTTTCCCGATCCTAAAAAGCCAGTCAATATTGTTACTGCAATAGGTTCCATTATTTGTCTCCTTTACAGATTATTAGCAACAGCGGAAACCACCTTTACCATCACCGCCACCATAACGGGCTTCCTGACGTTCACGGAAAAACTCGTTATAGGTCATCACTGGTTTATCAGGATGGTTGTCCTTCATGTGCTGCACATAGTTATCATAATCAGGAATACCTATTAACATACGAGCGGCTTGTCCTAGATATTTTCCAGCTTGCCCTAAATTACCAAACATAAGTTTCTCCTAAGCCCCGCACTCATTAAGTGAGTGCGAGGGTTTTTAGCCTATTCGCCTAAGATTAATGACCTGAAGATATCTTCACATCTTTTGGCATAGGTACATATGGTGTTTCTTGTGCTGACTCTTTCGGATTTTTACGTGCTTTCATTGCGGTACGGATACCGTAGAAAATAATGCTGTAAACAACCACTAAGAACAGAATACTTAAACCTGCATTGGTGTAGTTATTAATCACAATGTGGTTCATATTGGTGATTTCTGCGGCAGTAAGATCTGCCCCACCGGCTAAGATTTTCGCTTTGTACTCATTAGCAAGATAGAAGAAACCTTCCATTTGCGGATCATTACTGAGCAGTTTTAATCCTAGCGCCCATGTTGTACAAATTAATAACCATACTGCAGGAATAACGGTTACCCAGATGTATTTCGTTCTCTTCATCTTGATTAAGATGACCGTACCTAAAACAAGTGCAACAGCCGCTAACATCTGATTGGAGATCCCAAACAGTGGCCATAAGCTCTTAACACCACCCAGTGGGTCAACAACACCTTGGTACAATAGATAACCCCATAAACCGACACAACCTGCTGTACCGATAACACCAGCAATAAAAGAGTCTGTTTTCTTCAAGTATGGGATAAAATTACCTAACAAGTCTTGCAGCATAAAACGACCAGAACGAGTTCCTGCATCTAATGCTGTTAAAATAAAGAGTGCTTCAAATAAGATCCCAAAGTGATACCAGAAGCCCATATCTGCCGCAGGTAAAATTTTATGGAACACCATAGCAATACCCACCGCTAATGTAGGTGCACCACCAGCACGATTAAGTACAGAAGGCTCACCTATATCTTTGGCAGTTTGTAAAATCTCATCAGGTGAGATAACAAAGCCCCATGAGCTAACTGTCGCAGCCGCGTGTACGGTGACATCTTTTAATTGATCCATAATCATTGCGGTGTTTTCACCCCCTAACTCATGCAGATTTGGCATTGTAATGCCTAATCCGGCAGGCGGTGTATTCATCGCAAAATAGAGACCCGGTTCAATAATAGAGGCAGCCACTAATGCCATGATCGCAACAAATGATTCCATTAACATTGCGCCATAACCGATAAAACGCGCATCCATTTCATTGGCGATCAATTTAGGCGTTGTACCTGATGCAATCAGTGCGTGGAAACCAGAAACTGCACCACAAGCAATAGTAATAAATAAGAATGGGAATAGAGCCCCTTTCCATAATGGTCCTGTACCATCAATATATTGGGTCATCGCTGGCATTTTTAACTCAGGATTTAGAATAACAATCCCGATAGCTAAACCAACAATTACACCAATTTTTAGGAAAGTCGCTAAATAATCACGAGGGGCTAAAATCAGCCATACTGGCAGTAAAGCAGAGATAAACGCATAACCAATCAACCCAAAAGTAATAGTGGTGTCTTTAAAGGTTAATGCAGGTCCCCAGTAAGGATCACTCGCGATAACGCCACCAAACCAAATAGCGGCAATCAGTAAAACAATACCAATAACAGAAACTTCACCCACACGACCTGGGCGAATATAGCGCATATAGATCCCCATAAATAGGGCAATAGGTACTGTTGAACAGACGGTGAAGACTCCCCAAGGACTTTCTGCTAATGCTTTCACTACAATCAGAGCTAGCACCGCAAGAATGATGATCATGATAAGGAAACAGCCGAACAGCGCGATAGTTCCCGGTACAGGCCCCATCTCTTTCTTTATCATCTCACCGAGAGAGTTACCATTACGGCGCGTCGAAATAAACAGCACCATAAAGTCTTGTACGGCTCCAGCAAGTACCACCCCAGCTAATAACCACAGTGTACCGGGTAAATAACCCATTTGGGCAGCCAATACTGGCCCGACAAGTGGTCCAGCACCCGCAATAGCGGCAAAGTGGTGACCAAAGAGGACATAACGATTAGTTGGAACATAGTTCAAACCATCATTATTAATTACTGAAGGAGTGGCTCGAGTAGGATCGAGCTTCATTACTTTTTGAGCAATATAAAGACTGTAATAACGATAAGCGACTAAGTAGACCGCAACAGAAGCAACAACTATCCATAATGCACTGACGTGTTCACCACGGCGTAGTGCAACCACTGACAGACAAAAAGCACCAATAATCCCGAGGATCACCCAAGGTATGTGCTTAAGAAATGTATTTTTGTTCATGAGACACCTTTTTTTCAGGCAAGACCGAACAGCCAAAGAGTAGTACGGGACAATTGATAATAATTTGAGCGAATATGAAAATAATGACCCGCAGTGACATCATATGAAGAATGTCTGATGAATAGTGTTATTAAATCGCTAAACGGTTATATAGTGAGTTAAGCGGTCTATTTTCTCAGTTGAGTGGTTTTACTGATGTTAAAAGGTGATTTTTTTGTGATCGAGATAACAAATTTATGACTATCAATAAGTTAGAAAACTATTAATTACATAAAAAATCTTTTTTATTATGCAAAAAAGGGAGATTTAGATCACAAATAAGCAACAAATAGTCATTATTAATATAATTGAGGCGATATTAACAATATCAGTCAAGGTGACAGTAAAATCAAAAAAAAAGCACCTCATTATATTGATAACAAGGTGCTTTTTTATTAAATCTTTTGTGTATTAATAGTGGATCTTCTGGCGTCCCGCGATAGAGTGTGACAACGTGGTACCATCCACCATTTCTAATTCACCACCAACAGGCACGCCATGTGCTATTCTGCTAGCAGCAATATCATATTGAGCGCATATCTCAGCAATATAGTTTGCTGTAGCTTCACCTTCCACCGTAGGATTGGTGGCTAAAATCACTTCTGATATAGGCTCTTGGCTTAGACGCTCTTCAAGTCTATCTAAGCCAATATCCATGGGACCAATGCCATCTAGCGGAGATAGATGTCCCATTAACACAAAGTATCGACCTGCAAACTGCCCTGTCTGCTCGATAGCATGAATATCTGCCGGGCTTTCCACTACGCATATCTGACCATTTTGCTGACGTCGAGCATTAGCACAGATCGTACAACGCTCTTCTTCAGTAAATGTTCGACAATCACAACAGTGACCAATTTCAGACATTGCACGCGTTAATGCTTGTGCAAGTCGCATTCCTCCGCTTCTATCACGTTGAAGCAGATGAAAAGCCATTCGTTGCGCTGATTTTGGCCCGACGCCGGGTAAACAACGCAACGCTTCCATTAATGATTCAAGAAGAGGGCTAGTTTGCATTAGAATGGCATCTTAAAGCCTGGTGGCAATTGCATACCATTAGAGACTGATGCCATCTTCTCTTTTTGTGTCTCTTCAATGCGACGTGCAGCATCATTAAAGGCGGCAGCAATCAGATCTTCTAACATCTCTTTGTCATCTTCTAGCAGACTAGGATCTATTTCAACACGACGGCAATTATGAGCACCATTGATAGTGATCTTCACTAAGCCAGCACCAGATTCACCGGTGACTTCTAAGTTTGCGATCTCTTCTTGCATTTGCTGCATTTTTTCTTGCATCTGTTGGGCCTGTTTCATCAGATTGCCCAAACCACCTTTTCCGAACATAATTGTCTCTCTTTGTAAAAGCTACGCTGTATAGAAATATACAACATGTTGCGATTAAACAGGCCGGATACTCTCTTCATCCAATTCAGCATCAAAATAGTGCTGTAATGTCTGAATGGTTTTATCCGTAGTAATCGATTGACGCGCTAACGCCAACTTCTCTTCATAAATGGCTTGTCGCCATTCTAACGGCGTTTTAACCGTTAGATTATCATCTTCTATAATTGTGAGTGAAATTGCTTTTCCATGCAATTCACTTAGCGCATTTGTCAGTGTTCGTAGTGCATTTGCTGAATTTAAATGTTTCTGCTTACTGCGTAAATGCAAAATGATCGTTTCTTCACCGACCGTCTCTTTATAGGCATTTAACGCTAACTGCTGCACTAACTTCGGCAATGGCATTTTAGCTATTTCCGCCGCCCACTCGTCCCGCTGTTGCGACTCTTGCGCAATTTTAGCGGCTAATTCAGGCGTTTTTTCATACTCAAGAACTTCTTTGATCTCTTTCGGTGAAGAGACCACGGGCTCTGTTACTTGTGCCTGTGGATTTTGTGGCTTCCATTGATAAGCTTCTTTTTTCTTTTTCTCGACTGCAACAGATGACCGTTTTTCATTAACCCTTTGCTGGCGTTTTTCACTGACGGCTGCTAGCCGCTCTAATGCACTAGCAGCCGGCTTAGCCTGTTTAGGCGTCGCCGGTTGAGGCTTTTTTGGTGGCGTCTCTTGCTCAGCTCCCCTTATGGCTTGCCGTGCTCTTAACAGTTGTGCCGCAGGGCTATTTCCTAATGCAGCACTGTTTTCTGGCGACGGTGATACTTTGGGTGTCGCCGTTGCCATATTGCTTCTCACTTGAGGCGCCGATGTTTCAACTCGCTGTTGATTCGGCTGTGATGCTAAAGGCAATGTTTGCGCTAAAGGAGCCGTAGGGATTTCATCAATGACAGTTTTAGGATGAAAAGCAAGCGCCCTGAGAAGGGTCATTTCTACACCCATACGTCTGTCTGGCGCATAAGCCAGCTCTTTACGCCCAACTAATAAAGTTTGATAATAAAGTTGTAAATCTTGTGGCGACACTGATTTGGCTAATAAACGTAAACGCTCTTGTGTAAATTGCTCTTGGGGATTATTTTCACTCGGCAAAAGTTGTAACATCGCAATTTGATGTAATAATGAGAGCGTTTCGACTAAAAAGTTTTCCCAATCCGTTCCTCTTAAAGCAACCTCATTAACCAACGACATCACTTGTTGGCCATCTGCTTTTACTAAAGCTTCAATCAGTGCTAATGGTTGTGCATCATCAATCGTGCCTAGCATACGACTAACGACTTCTGTACTTACAATACCTTCGCCACTCGCAATTGCTTGGTCGGTTAGGCTTAATGCGTCACGCATACTTCCATCTGCTGCACGGGCAATTAATTGGCGTGCTCGCACATCATTTTCAATGTGTTCTGCGGATAGTACTTTCTCAAGCTGTGTCGCTATTTGGTCAACATCAAGTGCCCGCAGGTGAAATTGCAAACAACGAGATAAGATAGTAACAGGTAGTTTTTGAGGATCTGTGGTAGCCAACAGGAATTTAACGTGTTCAGGTGGCTCTTCTAACGTTTTAAGTAACGCATTAAAACTATGACGAGAAAGCATATGCACTTCGTCAATAAGATAGACTTTAAAACGACCACGAGCCGGCGCATATTGAACATTATCGAGTAGCTCTCGTGTATCTTCAACTTTCGTTCTTGATGCCGCATCGATTTCTATTAAATCAACAAAACGCCCTTGCTCTATCTCAAGGCAATTAGCACATTTACCACAAGGTTTACTGGTTATGCCTGTTTCGCAATTCAGCCCTTTAGCAAATAGACGGGCGATCGTCGTTTTTCCAACACCGCGAGTGCCAGAAAAAAGATAAGCATGATGCAACCTTTGGTGATCAAGACCATTAGCCAATGCGGTCAAAACATGACGTTGACCGACAACATCGTTAAAAGTTTGTGGGCGCCACTTTCGGGCAAGTACCTGATAGCTCATTGATTCCGCTAAATATGAACAAGATTTATCTCTATGCTAACACAGGGATAGCCTATTGAGCGAGATCTGTAGGAAACAAATGAGATATTGATGAAATTATCCGCACACTTTAAAGCGGTGACTATTGTGCGGGCCCAATGTATTGGGTCATACATTTTGATACACCCGCACGATGATAGGTATTTACCAGCAAATGCATTAAGCATCTGATTGACACTGAAAAAGCATTAATGCCCTGGGAAATTAACTAATGTGAAGCTATGGATCCCTTCTTTTTCTAGACGTTCAATACCGCCTAAATCAGGTAAACAGATAATAAATGCAGCTTCTGTTACAGTTCCACCTAAACGACGAATAAGACGAGCAGTCGCTTCGATAGTACCACCAGTTGCTAATAAGTCATCAACCATTAATACTTTATCTTTATCCGTAATGCTGTCTTTATGGATCTCTAATGTATCTGTACCGTACTCTAGATCATAAGTTTCACTAAGCGTCTCACGAGGCAATTTACCTTTTTTACGCACTGGCACAAAACCCACACCTAAACGTAAAGCAACAGGGGCACCAAATAAGAACCCGCGGGCTTCGGTACCTACAACTTTAGTGATACCCTGACCTTGATAGTGCTCAACTAATAAATCAATCGTTGCCTGATATGCCGCGGGATTATCCAGTAATGTCGTAATATCACGGAATAAGATCCCTTCTTTAGGGTAATCAGGAATGGTTTCAATGCTGTCTTTAATAAATTGCAGTTGTTGCGCGTTAGCAGTCATAATCAGTGCCATAATAAAAAACGAAACGATAGAATCTATGCAATATGCCGTTAAAATGCAACAGAAAGCCAGTGAACAACTCTTTTTTGTTGCTTTAAGTCAATTCATGTTTTTAGCAAAACAGGTACAAAGCCCAAATGAAAAAAACAGATCCATTGAGTTTGTTTAAAAAACAGATCGACAATCTCGCCGAAACCTTAGCGCCAATTGCAAACAAAAAAATTGCAGCACCTTGCTTCGACACAGCACTATTTCACCACCGCAGTGATTCTCTTGGTGGTTATATGCAACAGATCCGCGATAATTTTACTCAGTTAATAACTTGTGTTGAGGCACAACGTAGCCAGCAAGTTAAGTTTCTGGCAACACAAATCCTACAACAAATTGAAGCATTAACTCGTGAATTATCGACACAAACACTAAGAAAGCAAGAAAACCAGCTTAGTCAACGCAAAAAAAGTGTCGATTTATACCAAAAACTTGCCCAACATCAGGATTACGAGCGCCGATTACAGTCGATGATCCAAGATAGAGAGCTTGCTTTAACTCAAGCACAAGGCTTTGTACGCCAACAAGAATTACAAAAAGAGATTGCTGCTCTTGAAAATCGCCTAGCGCGTTGTAAAAGTGCCCTAGTTTCTATAGAAAAGAGTATTGAACGACAAGAAGATAAATATTAATCGGAGCCATAATGGAATTAAAAGATGCCCCTAAATCAGTTCAGTTAGCGGTTGATTTGATTTACTTATTTGAAACCAATCATATTGATCCCAACACCGTACTTGAGGCACTGGAAATTGTGCGAGTTGATTATGAGAAAAAACGAGATAATCAAACCGCTAACTAAACATCTTACTATTTAATTAAATGGCGTATTCGCTTCAGGTGTTGAACCATCAAGAGGGCCTTTTTTTATTTCTTGCACTTCTTCCCCTTGTTTATTATGCAGATACACTTCTAATTGGTTAAACGCGATATTGATATCATTTTCATTGCAAAGTTTATCAATAGCGCGGTTGACTTCGTCGATAGCAGTATTTCTATCCCCAAGCGTTCTAACATAAAAACGTAATTCATGATTTAACGTGCTAGCCCCAAATTCGGTAAACAGCACCACAGGCTCTGGCTCAGTCATCACTTTGGGATTATCTTTTGCTGCTTTCATTAAAATGGTTTTCACTTTATCCAGATCAGAACCATAAGCAACACCGACTTGAATGATAATACGTGTGACAGTATCAGATAATGTCCAGTTGATCAGTCGTTCAGTCACAAAGGCTTTATTCGGGATAATAACCTCTTTGCGATCAAAGTCCGTTACCGTGGTTGCTCGGATACGAATACGACTCACTGTTCCAGAATAAGAGCCAATTGTCACCGTATCACCAATTCTGACCGGCCTTTCAAATAAGATAATTATCCCTGAAACAAAGTTAGCGAATATTTCTTGTAAACCAAACCCTAAACCAACCGTTAAGGCTGCCGCCAACCATTGTAGTTTTTCCCATGCTACGCCTAATATCCCCAGCGAAACAATTGTACCTATCGCAATGATAATATAGGTCAGAATAGTCGTAATGGCGTAAGAAGCGCCTTGCTGTAATTTAATTCTTGAAAGAATAAGAACTTCGAGTAAACCCGGTAGGTTTCTTATCATAAACCAAGAGATAGCCATAATGGCAAAAGAGAGGAGTAAGTCCGCAACCGTCACTGCTTTAACCACATTACCTAACTCAGTAGGCAAATTATAATGCCAAAGCGTAATACCATCTAAGTAAGTAAAGATTGTAATAAAGTCAGACCAAATACCATAAAAACTGGAAGCAAAGATAATAAATAAGATCATTGTGGTTAATCTTAATGATTGTTGATTTATCTGCTCCATATCCATCGGTGGCTCTTGGATTGGCTCAAGAGTGTTATCGTCCCCCTCTTTTTTCTCTTTAAGCATCGCTTGTCGGCGCTCTAGCGCTCGACGATACGCCAGTCGTCTTGCTGCAACAGTAAGACCGCGTAAACTCGCGTGGTAAGCAATAAACCACAACATAAGTAGATATAAACTATCAATCCAACGATTGGCTAAACGTAGTGCGGTGTAATAATAACCAAAAATAACTAACCCCATTAAAAGTAAAGGCGAGAAAGTTAATAAGGTGATAACCACCGTTCTCACAACATGATTACCCTTTTCTTGCCACATTTCACGACAAAAAGGTAATGCACACAGACTAATAAAAAAGAGTGAAATAATTGTCACTAATTGACCAATCACATCGCCAACTAACAATAATGGGTTATTAATACCATAAGCGGAAAGTAAAATAATTGGCAACATGGGAAGCGATAAACGTAATAAACGTTTACGATTTTGTTGTACTCGCTCTAGGGGGATCTTAAAGTGATTAACGGCCACTCCATTATCCGACATTAAACGATAAGACCACTCAAACATCAGCCAAAATACCGCAAACTGCCAAGTAAAAGACCAGATAAACTCTTGTTGCACATTAAAGCTATTAATAAGCCAATATCCTATCGCTAACACAATACAAGAAAGGGGTAATGTTTTTAAGAAAACAATCCCTAAAGCTAATGGAGTATGTAACTGCGTATCTTTATTAAGCTTATTAATATCAGCACTTAATTTATCAAACTGCTTATCAAATTTTTTACGTTGCCAAACCAGTATGCTACTGAACAAAATTAGCGCAATCAGTACAGGATATGATTTTTTAGCCCCGGTCAACAGATTTTCATTTGACCAGTTGAGTTTAAAACTTTGAAATTCAGCCACTGCCTGATCTGGAAAGGTTGAGAACCAACTGAGGTTAATCGGTTTATTACTGCTTACCCAGAATATTTGTTGCGCTAAGGTGTTTTCTAATGAACTCACCACACTACGTAGCTGTTGCTGATCCATCTGTAAATTAATAGATTCAGAAATTTGGCTACCCAGTTGATTATTGAGCTTATCCAGTAGATCTCGTCGCGCATCAATCAGTTGTAATAATGCATTATGTAGCTCTTTTAGCTCATTTTTATCAGTAATTTCCGGATGTGTGGCTTGGTACTCTTGCATTAATTGGTCGATATAGAGATTCGGCTGAAAAATCTGATCTCTTTGTTTATTGATTTCAAACTGTTCTAAACGTAAGTCGGCAATTTTATCCGGTAACTTATTGATAAAGATATCATCAGGTAGCTCAATTTGCTCTTCAAACAGAATACGAGAGAGCAACAGACTCCCTTTCAATACATCAATTTGCTCTTTAAGATTGCGCTCTGATTGGATAGCTCTATCTAGGCGGTTTTTGACCATTAAACTATGGCGATTTAACTCATTATTATTTTGTGTAGTAATAATCAGCTTATCGCTGAGTTTTTTATTAATATCAGCTTGAGCTAAATAAAAAGCGTTATTTTTAATCGCCTGATTACTCAGCTCTGCCGTCTGCGCCTCTTTGGCAACCTCTTCTGAACTGTCTAAACGTTTATCACTTAAGATCTCTTGCAGTAGTTGAGCATGCTCTTGAGAGAGGTCAATATAGGCTGAACTATAATCACGCTGTAATTGTAATAAGCTTTGTAGCTGTACATTAGATTGCAGTGTTCGTTTTTGAAAACTGTTTTGTTGTTGCAAATAATATTGTTCTAATTGTAAAAGTTGCACAGAAGAAGATCGCATTTGAGCTTTATCTGCACTGCTTTTATTTAATGCAATTCGTATTTGTTGCAATCTTTCTGAGTTATTAAATAAAACAGATTGCGCCCTTTCTGGTTGCGTTTGTAAAACAATAAGCTCATTACTGTAATTAGCTAAATCTTCCTGTGCTTTCGCTAAGGATTGTAAAACCTCTTCTAATTGCGACTCTAAAGTTGCAAGCGGTAGGCTCTCTAAAGATTGACGGTAGTCCTCAACTTCTTTGTTCGCTATTTTCTGTTTTAATTGACTTAATTGATTTTGAATACTGCGTAGCTTTTCTGGTAATTGCTCTACTGTCTTATTATAGTCGTCTGCTTTTTTCTCTAATTGTTGAATATTATCAAGAAGTAGCAATGCCTGCTCTAGATCACCAATAGTGAGTTTATCTTCGGCACTTAAGTCACTACGTTTATTTAATAAATTAAGCTGGTTTTGAATACTTTCTTTGGTGGGTAAATTATTGCTGACTGTTTCTGCTTTAGCCGGGGTAAAAAGTATATTTCCTAACAAAACAAAGAGGATAGAGACAATAAATATTGTCGAAATAAAATGATTTAATCGAATAAAAACGTTAGATCCACGCATATTGAGCAACTTGTTCAATGAATATTGAAAAACTGCCTCTTAGTATAATCCAATTACTTGAAATTGGCAGTGTCATTAGAACAAGTCGCCTAGATGTTTCTCCCCTGAGAAAACAGAATATTGATCAGAAAGTCAAAATCTTATCCGCGTCGAGAGTCCATTGTGCTAAGTCCACCAATGTCCCAAGTTCAGCACCATCCACTAAAGGTAATTCACTGATACCACGAGTATCTGTACAGGTTTTGCATAACTTAACAGGGACGTTTTGTGCCGTTAAAATTTCTAACATTTGTTGGAGGTTGTAACCTTCTTTGGGTTGCTGATGAGCCAGTGCACCGGTTACCGCATCAGACATTAAAAAGATATTTAATTGCGTTTCTGGATGTTGCTCTTTTAAAGTAATAGATAAACGCAGTGCGTTAAATAATGATTCATTACCGTATGCTGCACCATTTGCAATCACTAATACTTTGCTCATGAACTTCTTCCTTATGTTTAAGAATAAATTAAGATAGCGCCGATATTCTCATAGTTACGCTATGCTTAATCATATCAATAAAACTATCAACCAAATATTGACTTTCCTCTTTAATAGAAAAACTTTCTGGTGAAAATAACCAATTTTCAGCAAGCCCTGTCATCATAGCTCTTAACATAATCGCAGCTCTTCTTAAATCAAGGTTGGCTGGGAGTTGTTTTTTTTCGATACAGCGAGATAAAGATTGCTCTATTCTAGAGTAATCGGCTGCACATAATTCTCGGCGGATTTCAACAATTGGTGTCATTTCACCAACAAATTCGCACTTATGGAAATATATTTCTAGAAGTGCATTATGTTTCGGATCTTCGACAATTGATGTCAATATGTAAATAAGCAATTCTCTTAATACAAATAGTGGATCATCTGGATATTTTGATTGATACTCTAATTCTAATGATTCTATTTTTAAGTCGGTGAGTTCACACGCTTCAGTAAATAAATCCACTTTATTCTTAAAGTGCCAATATATTGCACCTCGAGTTACTCCGGCCTCGGTTGCAATATCTGAAAGTGATGTGGCAGAAACACCTTGCACAGTAAATAGCCTAAGTGCAGCATCAATAATCTGCTGTCTTGTCTCTTGTGCTTGGCGTTTAGTTTTTCGTGCCATTATTCCTCGATTTTGACTGAAGTTAATTTACATACATTCATGTATGTTTGTACTATACATCGCAATCATTCATCAACTTAATTATTTTTTATCCCGGGAAACAACTTTTGAATAGAGGTTTTCTTATGCGAAAAAACAGAGGGGTTTTGCCTCTGGCTCTGTTAGTGCTTTCAGGCAGCTTGGTTATTGCTGGATGTGGCGACAAAAATCAGTCTGCTGGAGGTCCACCTCCTGCTCCTGCTGTAGGTGTTGTTACATTAGATGCGAAACCACTGACTATCACAACAGACTTACCTGGTCGTACATCTGCTTATCGTATCGCAGAGGTTCGCCCTCAGGTTGGCGGCATCATCTTAAAACGCAATTACACCGAAGGTAGTTATGTAGAAGCAGGAACATCTTTGTACCAAATCGATCCTGCTATTTTTCAAGCTACATTAAACAGTGCTCAAGCTGATTTAGCAAAAGCGAAAGCGAATGCTGAAATTGCTCGCCTAACTGTAGAGCGCTATAAACCTCTACTCGGCACCAATTATGTCAGTAAACAAGATTTTGATACCGCAACATCTCAGTACGCTCAAGCTGTTGCTGCAGTAAAAGCAGCTGAAGCTACAGTGACTAATGCAAAAATTAATCTTGAATATACCAAAGTCACCGCACCAATTTCTGGCCGTTCAGGTAAATCAACGGTAACAGAAGGCGCATTAGTTGCACCTGGTCAGCAAGTGGCTTTAACAACCGTTCAGCAAATCGATCCGATTTATGTCGATGTGACACAATCGAGTGAAGATTATCTGAAATTAAAAAATGAAATTGAAAGTGGCATTGTTCGTCAAGAGCAAGGTAAACCTGTTGTTCACTTAACCTTAACCAATGGTCAATCCTACGCTCAAAAAGGTCATTTAGAATTTTCTGATGTGACCGTTGATGAATCCACAGGCTCTATCACTATGCGTGCAATCGTACCTAATCCTAAAGGTGAATTACTGCCTGGTATGTTTGTTCGTACAAAATTAGAAAATGGTATTCGTCAAAATGCTATTTTGATCCCACAACAAGCTGTTATTCGTACTCCTCGTGGTGAAGCAACAACCATGATCGTTAATAAAGACAACGTGGTTGAAGTGCGTACTATTGAAGTATCACAAGCAGTTGGTAATAAGTGGCTAGTGAATAGTGGTGTTCAGGTTGGTGACCGCGTTATCGTTTCGGGGCTACAAAAAGCAAAACCTGAAATGAAGGTTACGCCACAAGAAGAAAATTTAGATGCAACAGCATCAACTGAAAAATCTGAACCAGCGAAGGATCCTCAATAAGGAGTCGATGATCTATGCCTAAGTTTTTTATAGACAGACCAATATTTGCGTGGGTAATTGCCATAATTACCATGCTTGCTGGTCTTTTGGCACTCATCAAACTGCCTGTTGCACAATATCCAACGATTGCACCGCCAGCGATTTCCATCTCTGCGGTCTATCCAGGAGCTGATGCAACCACGGTACAGAATACTGTAACCCAAGTTATCGAACAGAATATGAATGGTATCGATAACATGGTTTATATGTCTTCAACCAGTGATTCTGCAGGTATGATGAATATCACGCTGACCTTTGAAGCTGGTACTGACCCTGATATTGCGCAAGTCCAAGTGCAAAATAAATTGCAATTGGCAATGCCTCTTTTACCTCAGGAAGTACAACAACAAGGGATTAGTGTCGATAAATCTTCTAGTTCATTCTTAATGGTTGCAGGTTTTATCTCTGGTGATGGCTCGATGTCACAAGATGACATCGCCGACTATGTAGGTGCAACAATTAAAGATCCATTAAGCCGTGTCACAGGGGTGGGTGAAACGCAGTTATTTGGTACACAATACGCGATGCGTATTTGGTTAGATCCAGATAAACTGGTGAAATATAACATGACCACACTTGATGTTATTAATGCGATTAAATCGCAAAATAACCAAGTGGCGGCAGGTCAATTAGGTGGTACGCCACCAGTGCCTGGTCAGCGTTTAAATGTATCTATCATTGCGCAAACTCGACTTAATACACCTGAGCAATTTGCTGATATTCTGATGAAAGTCAATCAAGACGGTTCACAGGTTAAGCTAAAAGATCTGGGTATTGTTGAGATGGGGGCTGAAAACTACAGCACGATTGCTCGCTTTAATGGCTTACCTGCAGCAGGTATTGGTATTAAACTGGCAACAGGTGCTAACGCCCTTGATACCGCAACAGCAGTACGTGCGGCACTGGCTGATATGGAGCCATTCTTCCCTTCTGGATTAGAGGTCGTTTATCCTTACGATACAACACCATTTGTTAAGATCTCTATTTTTGAAGTGGTTAAAACGCTCGTTGAAGCCATTATGCTGGTGTTTGTAGTCATGTATCTGTTCTTACAGAACTTCCGTGCTACATTAATCCCAACCATTGCTGTGCCCGTCGTATTATTAGGGACTTTCGCCATATTGTCCGCGTTTGGCTATTCGATAAACACCTTGACGATGTTCGCGATGGTACTAGCCATCGGTCTACTGGTTGATGATGCTATCGTTGTAGTAGAAAACGTTGAACGTGTGATGCAAGAGGAAGGACTGTCACCTAAAGAAGCGACACGTAAGTCTATGGGACAAATCCAAGGTGCATTGGTGGGTATTGCCCTCGTGTTATCTGCGGTATTTATTCCAATGGCATTCTTTGGTGGTTCAACGGGTGCGATTTACCGACAGTTCTCAGTTACTATTGTATCAGCGATGGTGCTGTCTGTTTTCGTGGCATTGATTTTAACCCCTGCACTTTGTGCGACATTGTTAAAACCAATCCCGAAAGGCAGCCATGGTGTACAAACAGGTTTCTTTGGTTGGTTTAACCGCGTTTTTGAAAAAAGTAGTCACCACTATACAGACAGTGTTTCTCGTACACTGCGTGGTACAGGTCGTTACTTACTGATCTACGTCTTACTTGTTGCTGCTATGGCAATTATGTTTGTGCGTTTACCGGCGTCTTTCTTACCAGAAGAAGACCAAGGGGTCTTACTGACAATGGTTCAGTTGCCCGCTGGATCAACCCAAGAGCAAACTCAAGACGTATTAGCACAAGTCAATGACTATTTTAATACTAAAGAAAAAGATGTGGTTAAGTCGGTCTTTACCGTCAGCGGCTTTGGTTTTGGTGGTCAAGGTCAAAACATGGGGCTTGCTTTCGTCGTATTAAATGATTGGGATGAGCGTAAATCAGACCAAGACAAAGTCCCTGCTATTGTCGGTCGTGCTAACCAAGCTCTTTCTCAAATTAAAGAAGCCTTTGTTTACTCCTTTAATATTCCAGCAATTGTTGAGTTAGGCTCTGCAGGTGGTTTTGAATTCGAGTTAATCGATAATGCCAACCTGGGACACGAAAAACTCATGGAAGCAAGAAACCAATTGCTTGGAATGGCAGCACAAGAGCCACAAATGTTGACGGGTGTGCGTCCTAACGGTCAAGAAGATACCTCTCAGTATCGTCTTTATATCGACTTAGAAAAAGCACAAGCTCAAGGTGTTGCGGTCAGTGATATCTACTCAACATTAGGTACGATGTTTGGTGGTAGCTACGTTAACGACTTTATCGACCGTGGTCGTGTGAAGAAAGTTTACGTTCAAGCAGAATCACAATTCCGCATGTTGCCACAAGATATTGCTAATCTTTATGTTCGTAACAATGCGGGTCAGATGGTGCCTTTCTCATCCTTCATTGATACTAGTAAAGATCCTTGGTTATATGGCTCACCACGTTTAGAGCGTTATAATGGTTTACCAGCTGTCCAGATCCAAGGTAGTGCAACACCGGGACAAAGTAGTGGTGATGCAATGCTAATGATGGAACAACTCGCCAGCAAATTACCAAGTGGTATTGGCTACGAGTGGACGGGTATGTCATACCAAGAACGTCTATCAGGTAACCAAGCGCCAGCACTGTATACTATTTCATTAATTGTAGTATTCCTTTGTTTGGCGGCACTCTATGAGAGTTGGTCAGTGCCTTTCTCAGTTATGTTAGTCGTACCTTTAGGGGTCATTGGTGCATTAGCATTTACTACATTGAGAGGGCTTGAAAACGACGTTTACTTTAAGGTTGGGCTACTTACCACCATTGGGTTATCGGCGAAGAACGCCATATTGATTGTCGAATTCGCCAAAGACTTAATGGAAAAAGAGGGTAAAGGGCTAGTAGAAGCGACGTTAGACTCCGTTAGAATGCGTCTACGTCCAATTCTAATGACATCGTTAGCCTTTATGCTTGGGGTTATTCCTCTGGTATTAAGTAACGGTGCAGGCTCCGGTGCGCAAAACTCAGTAGGTACAGGGGTATTCGGTGGTATGATTGCCGCGACATCCCTTGCTATTTACTTTGTTCCTATTTTCTTCGTTGTGATCCGCAGAAGGTTTGCGAAGAAAAACGAAGACTTAGAGCACCCAAACTATCCGCACCAAACTAAGTAATCACTATGCTATACCACAGCCAACATAATTTGTTGGCTACCCATCAAAAAGGTCGCTTAGCGGCCTTTTTGTTTTATTTTAATTTTTCGTGTTAATCCCGCCCCTTTATATTGTTATCAATTAAAGAAAAACATATCCCTAATCAATAAATCAGTTTAATTTTTTTCTTATATATGACTTTTTGTCAAATTTAACGCACTATTTTTTATTAATATCAGCTTATCACCAAGACTATTTAGCGATATAAGACATTTTTAGCAAACAAATACTAGGATAATCATCAAGTTAATTATCCTTACTTTTACGCTTCTCAACTAAATTTTTACGAAAATAGACAAATTTCTATCGCTCAGATAGTGACTTATGCAATAATAGTGCTATATTAAGCGTACAGTACTTTTATTTTGTACACTTTTTCAACTTGCATTGAATGTAGTTTCGTATTTAAATACCTTTTTCAAATTACACCATTACTATGTAGAAATAATAAAAACAATTATTAAACATTATTGGTATATGAATAAAATATAAAGTTGCTGTTTATTTTAAGATTGTTTAATTAATTCATTACTGAATTAAGCCGCAAGCTTCATTAATAGCTAATTTATCAGTATTAATTATTAGTGTTTCTTTAGCATAATTCAGTCACAATAAGCTATGGACGAATATTCACCAGAAAAAATAGATTTAGCTGAATTGTCATTTTTATGTGAAGAGCTATTACAGCAAGCATTAAGCTCATTAGATAAAGGTACCGCAGTTTGGAACAATGATCTAAGTAGCACAAAAAGCGTTGACCTTAATGCCCTAATTGATCACATTATGGGCTTTAGTTGGCTGTTTAAGATAAAATATCCTGATAAACACGCTATTAACACTTTAATGGAAGAGTGCATAGAAGAGACTTATCGGTTATTCGGTAGTGACTCCATTTCCTACTCGGAATTGAATAATTGGAAAGAGTTAAACTATTCACTGTTAACGCTTATCGATAAAAATCCTAAAAGTTATATCAAGTAAATTAAATTACCTTTAGTTTTATTTAAATTATAGAGAAAAGACAACATGACTAAAACAGACTATCTAATGCGTTTAAGAAAATGCACCTCAATCGAAACCCTTGAAAGAGTGATTGAAAAGAACAAATATGAACTGACCGATGATGAGTTAGAGCTATTTTATTCAGCTGCAGACCATCGTTTAGCAGAGCTAACCATGAACAAACTTTATGACAAGATCCCAGCATCTGTTTGGAAATTTGTAAGATAATCGTATTAGCAAGTAACCATTAGTATCCTCTTATTTTTACTATCTCTTTATAGTAATTGGGTTAATAGTTCTTATTTTTAGGTATCGTTTTATTCATGCTTTTTTAATAAGTAAAATGATTACACACTATCATGCCGTGCTTATAACGGCATGACGGCATAATTCTTACAACTTCTCTTATTATTCATCTATAACGCGTAGGCGATAATAGGTGAAAGGCATTCTGTTTCTTATTAATTCACCAAACCCATATTGAGAGTAAATATAGTTAAAAAAACTATTAATTAAACAATATGTAAATAGAAATATGTTTAGATGCAAACGTTCAACGATACGATTACGATGAAGAAAGTAACTGGATAAAAAATAGCGGGATTGCAATGCAGAAATTGGGTGGGGCCTTGCCAGCGACATCCCGGCACACACGACACCTGCCATGGCTGCTTCCTTCCGGACCTGACCGAGTTAACAAGTTAGTGTTGCGGGAGAACCAACAAGACCCCATAGATTGTCTTATTGCTAAGACGATATGCATTATCTTTTAAAGCTATCCAAATAGCAAGGAAAGCCAGACCAAGTGCTGATAAATTACTCAATAAGGCCTTATGCTTTGCCAAATTCTTTCAATTTATGCCCTCTATTTAGCTAATATCGCGATTGCTCCCCTATCAAATAAGGTGTTACGGCATTTTTAGCAAAATATAAACAGCAGATTATTTTTTTATCCGATAGCGGATTGTATATAATCAAAACTATAAAACATAATCTATCCGATGATATATAGGTAAACTATGAGCCAGGCATTAAAAAAACTTATCAACTTAATGGAGCTTGAAAAAATAGAAGAAGGCCTATTTAGAGGTCAAAGTGAAGATTTAGGTTTACCACAAGTCTTTGGTGGACAAGTTGTTGGCCAAGCTCTTTATGCGGCAAAACAAACAATTGCTGATAATCGCTATGTTAATTCATTTCACAGCTATTTTTTACGACCTGGTGATAGCCATAAGCCTATTATTTACGATGTGGAATCTATCCGTGATGGTGGCTCATTTAGTACTCGTCGCGTCAGTGCTATCCAACAAGGTAAGCCTATTTTTTATATGACCGTCTCTTTCCAAGAGTTTGAAGAAGGCTTTGAACATCAAGATATGATGCCTGAAGTCCCTTTTCCAAATGACTTGATCTCTCAAGATGAGATATTGAAAAAACTTGCCCCAAAATTACCCGAACCTCTAAGAACACTCGCATTAAGAGAAACACCTTTTGAAGCACGCCCCGTGCAATATTTTAGCCCGTTTGGTTATGAAAAAGCACCTGCGGAACGTTATGTTTGGTATCGTAGTCGCGGAGAAATGCCATCTGATCCTTTCCTACACCAATACTTATTAGGTTATATCTCTGATTTTGATTTTTTACCCACCTCACTGCAACCTTATGGTTTAGGTTTTATGGATCCGAGTTTACAAGTGGCTACCATCGATCATTCCATGTGGTTCCATCGCCCATTTCGTGTTGATGACTGGTTACTTTATGCTATTGAAAGTCCATCAGCCTCAGGTGGTCGCGGATTTGTGAGAGGAAAAATGTTTAATATGAGTGGGCAACTAGTTGCCTCTTCTGTTCAAGAAGGTGTTATCCGCCAAAAACGAATAAAATCAAACAAATAACGCAGTGAGAATATTCCCCCCTCAGTTGAGGGGGAATAGACCATTACTGCTCGTACGCTCTTTCGCCATGAGTGGTTATATCTAATCCATCATGCTCTTCTTCTTGTGAGACACGCAATCCCACTAGCTTATCGGCAATTTTAAAGGCAATGTAAGCCACAACACTTGACCAAATAAGCGTAATCACAACACTAAATAATTGAGTTAGCACTTGCTTACCTAATGTCATATGCTCGCTATAACCAATGCCCCCTAAAAATGAAGCCGTAAATATGCCCGTTAATAAACAGCCCGCAATACCACAAGTACCATGAATACCAAAAACATCACAGACATCATCTGCTTTTAACCAACGTTTAAGAACCACAACCCCCCAAAGCCCGATGATGCCAGCAATAATACCAATAACCAAAGCACCAATAGGGCCTACGGTTCCCGCGGCTGGGGTAATAGCAACTAATCCCGCAATACATCCTGAACAACTACCTAACATAGAAGGTTTCCTTCTCACTAGCCATTCAGCAAATGTCCACGCAAGAACTGCACCTGCGGTAGCTACAACTGTATTTAAAAACGCCAATGCAGCAATACCATTAGCACTCCCTGCAGAGCCTGCATTAAAACCAAACCAACCAATATAAAGTACCGCTGTACCAGTAAAGACCATAGGTAAATTATGTGGTTTAATCGCAGTATGTTGATAATCACCTCGTTTACCTAGTAAGTAAGCACCAACAAGCGCTGCTACAGCGGCATTAATATGGACAACCGTTCCTCCCGCAAAATCTAATGCTCCATCATCGATAAGCCAACCACCTTCTCCCCATACCATATGGGCAATGGGAATATATGAAAAAGTAAACCAAATAACAGTAAAGATAAGCAGTGCTGAAAAACGAATACGTTCACCTAATGCGCCAACAATGAGGGCCACGGTGATCACCGCAAAAGAGCCTTGAAATACAACATGCACATATTGATTAATTGCACCAGCAACAGAATCGACTGAAATATTATTTAGAAAAGTAAGTGACCACCCACCCCAAATCTTATTTCCAGCAGTAAACGCCAAACTATAGCCAAACATAATCCAAAGGATAATCACTACACTGAAAATCAACATCACTTGCGTCATTAGTGATAATACATTCTTACTGCGTAGTAACCCGCCATAAAAGAGTGCGATACCGGGAATAGTCATAAAAAACACCAATGCACTACAGATCAGCATAAAACTGTTATCCGCTTTATCTATGTCTATTGTGGTGGCTCCAATCGCTAACTGAGGTAATAAAAAGTATGTAAGTGCTAACGTAAAAAAATAACTAATAAATCGTTTCATTTGTTAGCTCCTCTACAAGGCTTCTTCACCAGACTCTCCTGTACGAATACGGATCGCCTGCAATAACTCTAAAACAAAAATTTTGCCATCTCCTACTTTACCAGTATCAGTAACTTGGCTTATGGCTTGTAGCACAGGCTCTAATTGCCCATCACAAACCGCTAATTCTATTTTTACTTTAGGAAGAAAGTTAACCTCATACTCAGCGCCCCGATAAAGCTCGGCATGTCCTTTTTGTCGCCCATATCCTTTTACTTCACTGATTGTCATTCCGTTAATCCCAAGCTCAGAGAGTGACTCTCTTACATCTTCTAATTTAAATGGTTTAATAATCGCGATGATATATTTCATATAATTGCTCCATACGGTTTTAGAAAGCGCCATACTGATAGAGCAAGAGATATGCCAATAGTTATTTCATTGATAAATAAATAAAAAATAAATATCACTCACTAACTTAGTGCAATAAATGCTCTTATCATGTCCACAATGCTAAAAATTGGGGCAAAAAGTTTAGGCAATAAAAAACCCAGCATTGGCTGGGTTAGGATGAATGGAATTTAGATTATATCACTCAACAACGGCTGGCTCTTGAACTTGTAATGACTCTTTAACTTGTTGTAATTGGTACATATTGTAATAGCGACCTTTTTGTGCCAATAGTTGTGCATGTTTACCTTGCTCAACAATCTCACCACGATGAAGCACAACAATTTCGTCAGCATCGATAATGGTTGAAAGGCGATGAGCGATAACAATTAATGTGGTTTTTTCTCTTATTTGCGTAAGGGCTTTTTGAACAGCTTGCTCTGTACCCGAGTCGATATTTGCCGTTGCCTCATCTAAGATAAGAATACGGGGTGGAAATAATAATACTCGAGCTAATGCTAATAACTGTTTTTGTCCCGCGGATAAGCGACTACCCTGTTCACCTAAGGGGGTTTCTAAACCATCAGGTAATGTTTTTACCCAGCTATTTAATTGTACAGTTGCTAATACTTGCCATAAGTGAGCTTCAGAGCAGTGACGCCCTAAAGTAATATTGTCACGCAAAGTGCCTGATAATAAAACAGGATCTTGCTGTACCATCGCAATACCGCTTCTTAATGCCTGATGGGAATAGCATTCTAATGGATGGTTATCTAAGTAGATATGTCCTTTCTGCCATGGATAATTTCCCATAAGCAAACTGGCTAAGGTACTTTTTCCACTGCCAGTATGCCCCACAAAAGCGACAAAGTGGCGAGCAGGTATATCAAGATTAATCTCTTTTAATACCCACTGCTGTTTTAGATACGCAAACCACAAGCCGTTAATGGCTATATCTCCTTGGTTAATGGTATAGCTTGCATTGCCATATTGCTGCATCGGGGCGTCCATTAACTCAAAGACTCGTTCACCGGAAACAACCGCTTGTTGTAATAAAGATTGTTGAGACGTCAGAGTAATAAGAGGTTCATTAAGACGACCTAAATAGCTGATAAAAGCATAAATTACTCCAACACCAATCACAGCACTACCTTGATATCCAAACAGTATCAATAAGCCACATAGCACCAATGCAGAGAGCATACTGAGTAACGGGCGCAATAGTAGCCCATCAAGTTTTAGTGCTTTCATACGTGCTTGATAATGTTGCCAGCTATCATCTGACATTCTCTTACCGAAGCGAGCTTGTTGACGAAATTGCTGGATAACCGACATACCATTAATCACTTCATGAAAGCCATCATTAATATTGGCAAGATAATGACGCACATTTCGGACAATCGGTGTACTTAGCCGTTGATAAAGCATCATCACACCAATAACCGCAGGGAAAATCGTCATCGCCACTAATGCCATTTGCCATTCGAGTAGAAACATAGCGATTAACATCACAACCACCAATGCTATAGCACGAAATAGAGCAGGAAAGACGTTAACAAATAGATCTTTGATAGTTTCTGTATCATTGGTAACACGAGAAATCAGCTGTCCTACAGGCTGATTATCAAATGCACTTAATGGCTGTTTTAGCGCAGCACTCATCACATCTGCTCGTAACTGTTGTACCACCCCAACAGCGGCATAATTAAAGACGATTGTTTGGTAATAGTGCAATAGTGCCGCAATAATTTGTAATAGAATAAAAGCAGCAGCAAGACCTAATGCGCCTCGCCATTCAACTTGATGAGTCGCTACTTTAGCATCAATAAAATAACTAATAAGTAAAGGTCCACCCACTTCTGCAATCGCTGCCACCCATAACATCACCACACCTAATGTCATCGGTTTGCGATAGGTTTTGCCATAAGCTAATAATCTTTTTAAGGCCGGCAATAACGTTTTAATGGATTTATTATTATTTATCGTCATCTAATGCGGCCTCGAGTTGTTGATAATGGTACATATCTTGATACCAACCTGGCACTGCAATAAGTGTTTGATGAGTACCTTGCTCTATGATTTCGCCTTGTTTTAATACCAATATATTTGTTGCATCAACCAGTGCAGATAAACGGTGAGCACTAATAATAATGGTTTTCTCTTTACGCCATTGAGCCAGATTTTGTAAGATCTGGTATTCAGTTTGTCCATCAACGGCTGATAACGCATCATCTAATAACAAGATTTCCGCATCTAACAGTAAAGCTCTAGCAATGGAAATACGTTGCTTTTGTCCCCCCGAGAGCATGACCCCTTTTTCACCAACTTGAGTCAGATATCCTTCGGGTAAATTTAAAATATCATCGTGAATATTGGCGATTTTGGCTACTGCCTCTATCTCTTCTTTGGTAGCATCAGGGCGTCCTAAGGCTATATTTCCGGCAATCGTATCCGAAAAAAGAAACGGTGTTTGGTTGACAACAGCAAGTCTTCCCCGCCATTCATCCAATTTTAATTGGTAAAGGGGGACAGATTGAAAACGAATATCCCCTTCACTGACATCATATAAGCGCTGGATCAGCGCTAACAAAGTGCTTTTCCCCGCCCCAGTCATACCGCAAATACCCAACATCTCACCAGGAGAGAGTGTAAAATGAATGTTTTTTAGTACATCAACTTGCTGTTTGGGGTAATGAAACGCTTTAATATCTACCGCTAAAGTTCCTTTTTGATGCATTGGTGATAATTGACCATCAACCATAGCCGGTTGCTCATTGAGTAATGCATTGATCCTGCTATAAGCCGCACTACCACGCTCAACAATATTAAACATCCATGCCAGCGCTAACATAGGCCAAATCATTTGCCCTAAATACATTACAAAACTGGTTAATTCTCCCAATGTCATCGTGCCATTGAGAACAAAATAACTTCCTCCCGCCACAGCAAGTAAGTTAGCAAAACCAATTGCCATAAAAATCGTGGGGTCAAACAATGCATCGACTTTTGCCACTCGCATATTTTGTCGACCCGTCTCTTTTGCAACCGTTTCAAAACGTGAAGCATGTTGCTGTTCAAGACCGAAAGATTTGATCATACGAATGCTACTTAAACTTTCTTGCGCTTGATTATTCAATGAAGAAAATAGTGCTTGTGCACTTTTAAAGCGGTGATGTAGTTTATCGCCATAGCGTTTAATTAATATTGCCATTAATGGCATAGGTAACAATGAGATAAGTGTCAATTGCCAACTTAACTGAATACTCATCATCACTAACACCGCAAGTCCCATTACCATAGAGTCAACAAGGGTTAACACCCCTTCCCCTGCGGCAAAAACGACTTTATCAACATCATTAGTGGTACGTGCGATTAAATCACCCGTGCGATAGCGTTGATAAAAAGCCGATGATTGAAGGCTAAGTTGGCGATAGATTTGCATACGTAATTTCACCGCCAGTTGGTAAGAAGCACCAAATAACCACAGTCGCCAAATATAACGTAATAAATAGACAGCAAGGGCGATCAATACCATGATCCCGATCCACCCCATAATTTGCTGAAAAGACAGGCTATGGCTATCAACACCATCAACAATAATCCCGACGATTTTCGGAGGGATCACTTGTAGAACGGCGATAACCATCAATAAGAAAATAGCACCGACATAACGACGCCATTCGCTGATAAAATACCAACTGAGCTGTGAAAATAGAGCCACGCCTTAAATCCTAAGGTTGTACAAAAATAAAAGTGCCAGTTGGTAAAGAGGGATCTTATTCAGGTATCGGCATTGCCGTTGTGTATTTAATTTTTTCCATTGCAAAGTTAGAAGTTACGTCAATAAGCCCAGGAACGCCGTTAACCATGCGTTTGTAAAATTGGTCATAACTTTTCATGTCTACAACTTCAACATGCATTAGATAATCACACTCACCCGCCATTCGATAGAATGTCAGTACTTCTGGCATTTGCTTAACGAATGATACAAATTGTTCATACCACTCGCTATTATGTTGCTGTGTTCTTATCATAACAATAACTGTTAAGCCAAGCCCAATTTTTTCGCTGTCGAGTAATGCAACACGTTTACGAATATACCCTTCATCCTCGAGTCTTTTCAATCGCTTCCAGCAAGGTGTTGAGGTTAGGTTAACCGCCTCTGCCAAAGTATTCAGTGAGAGGCTTGAATCTTCCTGTAATAGCGTTAATAGTTTTCGGTCAATCTTATCTAACATAAATACTCCTTTAACATATGCCCCTACAAAAAATAGTAATAATCTACCCCTGCTATAAGAATAATCTCTTACTGATAATTTGGTGATAACTTGTCATAATATCTGCAATATTATGCGTATTAATCCTTAAAAAATATCAATATTCAGGAGTATTCTGATGAAAAAAACGGTCGTTGTCTTTAGTGGTGGACAAGATTCGACAACCTGCCTAATCCAAGCACTAGAGCAGTATGATGAAGTTCATTGTATTACATTTAATTATGGACAACGTCATAAAGAAGAAATTGAGGTAGCACAAAGAGTCAGTCAATTATTAGGTGCAACCGCACATAAAGTTTTGGATGTCAGTTTACTCAATGAACTCGCTATCAGCAGCTTAACACGTGACAATATTCCTGTGCCTGATTTTAAACAGAGTGAACAAAGCGATATTCCTAGTACCTTTGTACCTGGTAGAAATATTTTATTTCTTACATTAGCCTCCATTTATGCTTATCAGATTGGTGCTGAAAGCGTTATTACCGGCGTATGTGAAACTGATTTCTCAGGTTATCCAGATTGTCGCGATGAGTTTGTTAAGGCTCTAAATCATGCGGTAAATTTAGGTATTGCTCGTGATATTCAGTTTATCACTCCGTTGATGTGGTTAGATAAAGCGCAAACTTGGGCACTCGCTGACTATTACGGTAAGTTAGATTTTGTACGCCACAACACCTTAACTTGTTATAACGGTATTCAAGGTGATGGTTGTGGTCAATGTGCAGCTTGCCATTTAAGAGAGCGTGGACTTCATGGCTATTTACAAGACAAAAATGCCGTCATGGACGCCATGAAAAATAAAGTTGGCCTTAAATAATCTGTCAAAAATGTGTTAGCTTTGTTTTCTGTGCGTTTACACCCGTAGCAGTTATTTTTAATTCGTGACCTGTTTGGTTGCTAATAAAGTCGTCGAAGCCGTGATAACTAATTAACCAGTTGTTTTACCCAGTTTTCCCCTGTGATTTTCTCCGCCCTGAAAACAACAGAGCGGGGAATTATTCTATACCAAAACCAATTGACCTCCTCCATGCTCTAAAGGACGTGGCTCCCTACAGCGGTTCAGACCACAGTCTGACTCGTCTCGGTGGGTTCCTGCTTCAGCGAGTGGGCTGACTACTCCCTCCCTTACACAGGTAAGTACGGTATATCCTGCCGCTAATATGTTACGATCACCGATAAAATTAGACGGTTAACTGGATAACATCAATGCTAATCAGCAGACTGGCGTACATACTCCAATTTTTCTCGTAACTGATCTGTAAGTGTTAATGCTTTTTTAGTATTGATATCAACGAGTACAAAAGTCACTAATGCATCTGAAATCAATGCACCATCTTGTTTTCTCACTATTTTTTGAGACAACACGCCACTTTTAATACCGACTTCTGCAATATCACAACTAATGATTAGTTCATCGCCTAAATTAGCGGGCAAACGATAGTTGATATTAATATTCGCGACAACGAGTGCTAGACCATGCCGTTTAAACCAAGCGAGATCTAAGTGTTGTTCAATCCAATCCCATCTCGCTTGTTCTAAAAATTCAAGGTAACGTGCATTATTCACATGCTCAAAAACATCTAAATGGAATCCATAAACTTTAATTAATGTACTCATATGACTTTATTACCTCTTGATATCCCTAACAAACTTTAGCTAAGAGAAATTTCTATGTAATATCTTAAATATAGTCAAAAATATCAAATAGGGTATATTTCATCCGATTATTTATTACCCAAATTAAAATACCATCTGATTATTAATATTATATAAAGGCAATTCTGTACCCCTTTTTGATCACAAAAAAGGGGTACAGTATTATCGAGTAATTAGTTGATAATAATTAGATCTTTATTTTGTTCAATAAGCTTCATACCAATACCAAAGACCTTGGCGAGATCATCAAAAGAAGCAAAACGCCCCACTTTTTCTCGATAATCGATAATGGCTTGCGCTTTTGCTTTTCCGATCCCTTTTAGCGTCATTAATTCATCAAGTGTTGCACTATTAATATCCAACTTTCCTTGTGCACTAGCGTTTACCTCACTGACAGCACTCTCTTTTTGATCCCCTTTTTCAATCAACATGGTTGATGTTGAAGGCGATATATCATCGGCATAAGAGAGTGGTGATAACCCTAAACCTAATGTTAAACATATTGATGCCATAAATGCTGATAGTGTTTTTTTATCCATTTTAATCATCTCCTTTTTGTAAAAATAACTGTATATTCAACAGCAAACAGCGATTACTGAATGCCATCAAATAATGCCAAGCCTTAAATAATTCAGCAATTAGCAACCATATGAATTACGAGAGAGTAAGAAAAATAAATTGAATAAAAAAATAGCGTTACAAAAAATGACGTGACTGCTCGCAATTTCTAATCTTGAATATAATTTTAGCCATAAAAAAACCCAGTCGAAACTGGGTTTTTATTCAATCAATCTAAGATAGTTTATTGATAATCTTTATCAAAAATCTCGATTTTTGCTTTTTCTCTTAAATCGCTGAGCATAAGTTGTAAAGCTTCTTCTCCCATTTGGGCGCGATAGAGATTAGTCATAAATTCAAGCTGTTCTGCCGTTGGCTTACCATCAGTGACACTATCTAATTGGATTAAGACCACTTTTGAACCCGGTACATTAGACATACCGTACTCTTTTTTACCTTCTGCTGGTTTTGGCATAGCAAAAATAGCACTTTGTATCGGATCTGTGGCTGATGAATGAACCACGCTTTCTACCTCACCAAACGAGATATTTGCTTCTTTCAATGCCGCCTCTCCTTTACCTTCTTTTAAGGCTGCAAGGAGTTTCTGAGCTTGCGCATTCATCGCTTGAGAAGCTTTTTGCTGTTTGACCAGTGTAATAACCTTGTCACGTACTTTATCTAATGGTTGGGTTGATGCAGGTTTATATCCTTCGACACGAACAATATAAGCACTATCATTACCAAGGGTAACCATATCTGAGTTCATGCCTGTAGGGCCATTGTCATCAACCAGTGAACCACCAAAGATAAGCTGTGTTAACTTTTCGTTATTCAAGGCTACTGGTACATTGTTTTCATCAAACCAATCTGTATTGATTACAGTGACGTTCCCTGCTTTTGCTGCTGTCGCTAGCGTGTCGTTATCATTTGAAGCGGCTTGACTCACTTTTTGCTGCAATGCGAAGAAATCATCAATGGCTTTGTTTTCACGCATTTTTACTAATAAGTCAGCTTTAATGTCATCAAAAGGTTTTACCATCGAAGGTTTAATATCATCAAGACGGAAAATAGCATAACCGTTGCTGATTTTAACTGGCTGTGAAATTTGCCCCTTCTCAGTCAAACTCGCATTTGCTAATTCTGGTAGCTCTTGACCAATAGTGATCCAGCCTAATGAACCATCTTGTTTAGCAGAAAAAGTATCAATGGATTTTTCTTTTACTAAAGTGACGAAGTCAGCGCCATTTTTCAACGCGTCTTCAGCTTCTTTCGCAGCGGTTTCATCTGCTAAGACAAGTAGACTGTATTTTTTTTGTCCGGGAACAGTAAATTCACTGATATTACTATCGTAATAAGCTTTAACTTCATCATCTGAAATAGTGATGTTGCTTAAATCTTTTTGGGCTTCTAACTGAATATAGCTCACTTTAACTTGTGCTGGAGCGATAAACATAGAGGTATTTTGGTCATAAAAGGCTTTTAATTCTTCATCTGATACCGTCTCTTTTTCAAGGAATGGCTGAATATCTAATGAAGCGAGACGCACATTACGACTTTGTAGCATTAAGCCGGCAAAGTCTTTAACTTCGCTCTCTAAAGCAAAGTCAGTGCCTTGAATAGAATAACGTAATTGTTGATTAATCAGATTTTGACGAATTCCTTCAGCAAAGGCATCAGCGTCAATATTATTCGCCGTTAATAACTCAACGTATTTTTTGTTATCAAATTTACCATCAGTTTGGAAATAAGGTAGCGCAAAAATCGCGTCTCTGATTTGCTGGTCGCCAGCAGAAATACCTAACTCTTGAGCAAATTGATCCAGCAAAGCTTGGTTAATCAGCACATTCAATGCTTGTTGGCGGATCATTTTTTGTCCCTCATCTGATGATGCGAGGGAAGCAAAATTGTCACCCATATCTTTTTGTAGTTGTGCTCGGCGTTGTTGATAAGCTTGCTCTAACTGAGCACGACTTATTTTATAACCGTTAACTTCAGCGGCATCATTAACACCAGAACTAAAGAGATATCCGCCCACACCAGTTAGGACGAAAGAGAGGATGATCACAGCTAATAGTATCTTAATAAAAGGATTATTAGCAGTTGAACGAATGTTGTCCATCATAACGAGACTAGGCTCCGTTTGGTGAAAAAATTATTTTTTATTGGTGTTACACGACTATTTTGAGCACAGCTAATTTAACATGCTCATCGCTGGCTTAATATCAAAATGTCGCAACACGCGACAATCCTTAGAAATAGCCAATCCCGTATAAAATTTGAGTCTTAACACACATCTTACAGATACAAAATAAACAGCTCTAATTGACTCATTGGTCAGTTAAGTCTTTAGCTAACCATGAGATGCTTTTATGTTGTCTATTTCAGTTATAGAACAACGCGCTATTCTATCAAATGACTACTTTAGTTTCACGTCTTATCACCAGAGAATACTCGGTTTAATCCCCTTTTCTGTGATAAAAAAAGAAAAGCGCATCCTTTAAAGATGCGCTTTATTTCTTAATCGATTCGTTTTCTGTTTATCCATAACGTCAACCCAATAACACATTAGGCAGAAAAACGATTTACTCAATTATTGATTTACTGCGTCTTTTAGACCTTTACCCGCACGGAATGCAGGCACTTTGGCCGCAGCAATTTGAATCTCTTTACCTGTTTGTGGATTACGGCCAGTACGTGCTGCGCGATCACGTACGGTAAATGTACCGAAGCCCACTAATGCAACGTCATCACCTTTTTGTAAAGATTCAGTGATTGAAGCTACCATTGCATCTACAACACGACCCGCTGCCGCTTTAGTGATATCTGCATTCGCAGCAATTTTGTCGATCAGTTGAGTTTTATTCACGCTTTTCATCCCCATAATTTATGCGTTATTTTTTACCATTAATGGCAAATTTTGCAAACGTCGTTATATCAAGCCTTTTTATATATAGCAAGACTGATAAAACGGGACTATTAATTAATAAACCCCATTAAATTAACGACACAAAAAAAGACTGGCAAGCTTTTATTGCTTATCCAGCCTTTTTTTTAGTGAAATATTATGATTCACATCACGATTTAGTGTTATTTGTTAGTCACTACTTCGATGCCAAATGGCGATTTCTCTAAGGCTAACGTTAAAACTTCCTCAATTGTTTTCACTGGGTGAATATCCAGATCAGCAACAATGTTTTCAGGAATTTCTTCTAAATCACGTTTATTTTCATCAGGGATAAGAACTGTCTTAATTCCGCCACGATGTGCCGCAAGTAACTTTTCTTTTAATCCACCGATTGGCAATACTTGACCACGTAAGGTAATTTCTCCCGTCATTGCAACATCTGAACGAACTGGATTACCCGTTAAACTGGAAACCAACGCGGTACACATTGCAATACCCGCACTTGGACCATCTTTTGGCGTCGCGCCTTCTGGTACGTGTACATGAATATCACGTTTTTCATAGAAGTCGCCATTAATGCCCAGTTTGTCAGCTCGAGCACGAACCACAGTCATCGCTGCTTGAATCGACTCTTGCATAACTTCACCTAACGAGCCAGTGAAGGTCAGTTTACCTTTACCCGGTACACTTGCCGTTTCAATCGTCAGTAGGTCACCACCAACTTCTGTCCAAGCAAGCCCTGTAACCATACCAATACGATTTTCTGTATCAGCACGACCATAATCGACTTTACGTACACCTAAATAATCTTTCAGATTATTTTCATCGATTTCAATATGCTTGATAGTACTATCCATCAGCAGTTGTTTAACCGCTTTACGACATAATTTAGAAATTTCACGCTCTAAGCTACGTACACCCGCTTCACGCGTATAATAGCGAATAATGCCCATAATCGCGCTATCGTGGATTGTTAGCTCATTCTCTTTCAGTGCATTACGTTCAATCTGTTTTGGTAACAGATGCTGTTTTGCAATGTTGAGCTTTTCATCTTCGGTATAACCCGATAAGCGGATCACTTCCATACGATCGAGTAATGGCGCCGGAATGTTCATGGAGTTAGATGTCGCCACAAACATAACATCGGATAAGTCGTAGTCCACTTCAAGATAGTGGTCATTAAAGGCGATATTTTGTTCTGGATCTAACACCTCTAATAGTGCTGAAGCTGGATCACCGCGCATATCTGATGACATCTTGTCGATTTCATCTAATAAAAATAGCGGGTTTTTAACGCCAACTTTGGCCATTTTTTGGATTAACTTACCAGGCATCGACCCAATGTAAGTACGACGGTGACCACGGATTTCAGCTTCATCACGTACCCCACCTAATGCCATACGCACATATTTACGCCCTGTCGCTTTCGCGATAGATTGACCTAGCGACGTTTTACCTACCCCAGGAGGCCCTACCAAACACAGGATTGGCCCTTTAATTTTGCTGACACGAGACTGAACCGCGAGATATTCAAGAATACGCTCTTTCACACGTTCTAAGCCATAATGATCCGTATCAAGTACTTCCTGCGCTTTCACTAAGTCTTTTTTCACTTTGCTACGGCTATTCCAAGGAACTTGTACCATCCAATCAATATAGCTACGGACTACTGTTGCCTCAGCAGACATTGGCGACATCATTTTTAATTTCTGAAGTTCAGCTTCTGTCTTTTCTCTCGCCTCTTTGGGCATTTTCGCCGCTTCAATTTTGCGTTTTAACGACTCCATTTCATCAGGTGCATCATCCATCTCACCTAATTCTTTTTGGATCGCTTTCATCTGCTCATTGAGGTAGTACTCACGCTGGCTTTTTTCCATCTGCTTTTTAACGCGGTTACGAATGCGTTTTTCAACTTGTAGCAGATCGATTTCTGATTCCATCATCGCCATTAAATACTCTAGGCGTTCTGTTACATCAGACATTTCAAGCACAGCTTGCTTATCTTTTAATTTCAAAGGCATATGCGAAGCAATGGTATCAGCTAACTTCGCAGATTCTTCAATCGCATGCAATGAGGCTAATACCTCTGGCGGAATTTTTTTATTCAGCTTGATATAACCTTCAAACTGATTGATCGCCGTGCGATTTAGTACCTCTTGTTCACGCTCATCAACAACGGGCGTGTCTAGATATTCCGCTTTAGCTTGGAAATACTCACCATTATCAGATAATGTGGTAATTTTTGCGCGGCGAATACCTTCAACAAGCACTTTTACGGTTCCGTCAGGCAGTTTCAGCATCTGTAAAACAGAAGCCACTGTCCCCACAGAAAAAAGATCATTAACACCTGGTTCGTCAGTAGATGCATCTTTCTGCGCAACCAGCATAATTTGTTTGTTGTCGTTCATCGCAGCTTCTAAGCAATGAATAGATTTTTCACGACCAACAAACAACGGGATCACCATATGTGGATATACAACGACATCACGTAATGGCAATACAGGTATTTCAATACGTTCTGGACGCTCAGGATTCATAGAGCTCTCTCTTCGTTTTTAGCTTAACGCTTTTACAGGTAATTTTATTCGCATCTCACCAAATAAAATTAATTCTACGGATTGTCAAAATATATAAGGGCAGTTTTCCGACATTCAATAGCATTCCCTATTAAAAAAACAAAATGAGGGAAAATTCCCTCATTTTTATTGCGTTGGCACGCGTTATCCTATTTTTTTGCCCTAAAAGGGAGAAAATAGATAATATCAGACAAGAGGTATTGCTGATTTTCGCTATATTATTCACCCGATGCCTGATTTTCAGGTTGACTATATATAATCAGCGGTTCAGATTTCCCATTGATTACATTTTCATCAATGACCACTTTCTCTGCATTTTCAAATGAAGGAAGATCGTACATTGTATCAAGTAATGCAGCTTCTACAATGGAACGTAAACCACGCGCCCCTGTCTTACGCGACATCGCTTTTTTAGCAATCGCGGTTAACGCATCTTTACGGAACTCTAAATCTACACCTTCTAATTTAAACAATGCTTGATACTGTTTAGTCAGGGCATTTTTAGGCTCTTGCAGAATTTGAATTAACGCATCTTCATTGAGCTCACCTAATGTTGCAACAACAGGCAAACGACCAATAAATTCAGGGATCAGACCAAATTTAATCAGATCTTCTGGTTCAACTTGCGCTAATAACTCCCCTTCACTCGCTTTCTCATTTTGGCTTTTCACTTCTGCACCAAAACCAATACCTGAATGGGTATTTAGACGTTGCGCAACTACTTTATCCAGTCCGGCAAAAGCACCACCACAAATAAAGAGGATCTTCGAAGTATCTACTTGTAAGAATTCTTGCTGTGGATGTTTACGCCCGCCTTGAGGAGGTACAGAAGCTACTGTCCCTTCAACTAATTTCAATAATGCTTGCTGTACACCTTCGCCAGAAACATCACGTGTAATTGATGGGTTTTCAGATTTACGAGTGATTTTGTCAATTTCATCAATATAAACAATACCACGTTGTGCTTTTTGCACATCGTAATCGCATTTTTGTAGTAGTTTTTGAATGATGTTTTCAACATCTTCCCCTACATAGCCCGCTTCTGTTAGCGTTGTCGCATCGGCCATGGTAAAAGGTACATCAAGATAACGTGCTAACGTTTCTGCTAATAATGTTTTACCACTACCTGTCGGGCCAATCAGCAGGATATTACTTTTCCCTAGCTCAACACCATCGGCTTTATCGCCATTACGCAGACGTTTATAGTGATTATAAACGGCAACTGCCAATACTTTTTTCGCCAGCTCCTGACCGATAACATAATCATCAAGATGTTTACGGATTTCATGTGGCGTTGGCAATTCACTGCGTTCATGATGAGGTGCTAATTCTTTTATTTCTTCACGAATAATATCAACACAAAGGTCGACACATTCATCACAAATATAAACCGACGGGCCAGCGATTAATTTCTTTACTTCATGCTGGCTTTTACCGCAGAAAGAGCAATACAGAAGCTTCCCAGAGCTATCTTTGCGCTTATCTGTCATCAGTTAACCTCACTTAGTTATTCCTCTTATCAGCGAATAAGAGGAAGAAAGACTTTTTTATCTAGAGATTAATAGCAGCTTTCTTTATATCAATCTATAACAAAGAAAACCTGTTAACTCCATAGCTATTACAACGGAATATGACTAGCTGCGTTGTGTATAAACTTTATCAACTAAACCATATTCTAACGCTTCGTTAGCGGATAAGAAACGATCACGCTCAGTATCTCTTTCTATTTCTTCAATAGATTTCCCCGTATGTTGAGCCATTAACTCATTCATACGCGATTTCACTTTCAAAATTTCTTGAGCGTGGATTTGAATATCTGTCGCTTGGCCTTGGTATCCACCTAAAGGTTGGTGGATCATGACACGTGAGTTAGGTAGACAAATACGTTTACCTTTTGCACCTGCAGATAATAAAAATGCACCCATTGAACAAGCTTGTCCCATACAAATAGTGCTAACATCCGCTTTGATATATTGCATTGTGTCATAAATCGACATACCTGCAGTGATCACACCACCCGGTGAATTAATGTACAGGTTAATATCTTTTTCTGGGTTCTCAGCTTCTAAAAACAACATCTGAGCAACAATGAGATTGGCCATATGATCTTCAACTTGGCCAGTCAGGAAAATGATACGTTCTTTTAATAAACGTGAATAAATATCGTAAGAGCGCTCACCTCGTGAAGTCTGCTCTATAACCATCGGCACCAAAGCCATATTAGGTGCGAATTGTTCCTGGGTGTCGTTAAATGACATATCTGTCTCCTATTGCATTCTTATTGGTGCCAATGACAACAATTTTACTTGAGATAATTGATCATGACCATTGCAAATGATCCAATCTCTCACAAGACATTCAAGGCGCCTCGCGAGGAGTGATAAAATGACTATAGAATTATCTGGAGATAATCGCTCAAATTTCAAGACAAAATTTGATAAATATACACAAACTGAAAAAAACCCGTGGTTTTTACCACGGGTTTTTGCTTAAAACCGATATCGCGGTTAAAAATTAACCCATCTGAACTTCGTTCATTAGTTCAGTGAAGTTAGTTTCTTTTTCCGTTACTTTAGCAGTTGCTAAGATTTTTTCTACCGCTTGCTCTTCTAATGCTAAATTACGGATGTTATTCATCAGTTGTTCGTTCTTATTGTAGAACTCAACAACTTCTGATGGATCTTCATAAGCTGAAGCCATTTCGTCGATCAACGCTTTCACACGCTCGTCTTCTGCTTTCAGTTCATTACTATTGATCACTTCACCTAACAGTAATCCAACGATAACACGACGTTTTGCTTGTTCTTCGAACAATTCACGTGGTAATTGCAGAGCTTGTTTTTCATCACCACCGAAACGTTGTGCTGCTTGACGTTGCAGAACTTCAATTTCGCTATCTACCGCAGCTGCAGGTACGTCAACTTCGTTAGCTTTCACTAAGCCATCGATAACTTGTGATTTAACACGTGTACGGATCGCATTTTTCAGCTCACGTTCCATGTTTTTACGTACTTCGGCACGTAAACCATCAACTGAACCATCTGCAATACCGAAGCGTTTGATGAACTCTTCAGTTAATTCTGGCAGTTCACGCTCTTCCACTTTTTTCAGGTTGATAGCAAATTGTGCTTTTTTACCTTTTAGGTTTTCAGCGTGGTAATCTTCTGGGAAAGTCACATCGATAGTGAATTCTTCACCTGCTTTATGACCGATAAGACCTTCTTCAAAACCTGGGATCATACGGCCTTGGCCCATTGCTAGTACGAAATCTTCAGCTTTTCCGCCTTCAAATTCTTCACCGTCAATAGAACCATTAAAATCAACAGTTACACGATCTTCTGCCGCAACTTCACCTTCTTTATCTTTCCACTCGGCTTGTTGTTTACGCAGAGTTTCTAACATGTTATCAACGTCTTCGTCTTTAACTGTCACGATAGGTTTTACCACTTCAATGCTTTCCAGATCTTTCAGTTCGATTTCTGGGAAAACTTCGAATTCTACAGAGTATACAAAGTCTTCACCTTCTTTGTATTGCTCTGGTTTGTAATCAGGTGCACCTACTGGGTTAACTTTGTTTTCGATGATAGCGTTGATGAAATTACGCTGCATCAGATCACCCAGAACATCATTCAGAACAGACATACCGTAACGTTGTTTAACCATAGACATTGGTACGTGTCCTTTACGGAAACCATCAATGCGAACAGTTTTAGCAGCTTTTTTCAGTTCGCTGTCTACAGCTTTTTGGATATCAGCGGCTGGTACGGTGATTGTGACACGACGCCCTAGGCCTTGAGTCGTTTCAACAGAAACTTGCATCTTGTTACCTCAAAATAAGTTTTAGTGCTCGGTCTACTTTAAAGGAAGCTAATCTACGGCAAGTAGTATTAGACTTAATACTCCTTTCAGAACCGGGGCCGCCACATTTAAAAAAACGAGGATCCCTGATATCAGAAGCATCCCGAAACCTTACTGAAAATTAGACGCGACATTATAACGATCTAGAGGGGTTGAGTCGAGAAAGAGCCGTTTTATTCCTCAATTTTTTCATAAAAACAAGGTTAACACTGCTTTTTAGCCCCATAAAGAACAAAAAATACGCATCTTAGTCATCATTTACTCACGATTAACAATCTTCTTATTAATCTTGTTGGCTTCCACCACGACATCCTGGAGAGTGTAATGCTTTATCTTGTTGTTCATCCCACTCGCTCAAGGTAAAAGTGTGCAGAGCTAAAGCATGAACGCCATTATCTAATTCATGAGATAACGTTTGATAAACATCACGATGACGTGACACACTGCGTTTATCATTAAATAAGTCACTCACAATAACGACTTTAAAATGGCTCTCCGAGCCTGCAGGTACATTATGACGATGGCTTTCGTTAATGACTTGCAAAAAATGGGGAGAAAAGCGTGAAATCAGCTTATTCTCAATATCATCACGGATCATCTCAGTCCTTATAACATAACAATCAAAAAAAGAAGTTATCTGTTAGTTAAGTGAATAAATAACTTTTCGTAATACAGATAAATGGCTTTCTTGTCTTAAACATTACCTATGATAATCGCTTATTTTTTCTCTTGAGTAAAATGCTCACCTTAACAAGAGAAATGGCGTGAGTTATAAATCTGTTCTTATCACAATAAAACGTATTGATAAAAATCAGATAATTTCGTTCATTAAAGGGATATTAGCTACGCTTTTGCAGTGGTATGATAGGCAAAATAGCCACCCTTATCTGCTGAGAAAACGGCAGAATTACTTAATCGAGACACTATCATGATAAAAAATTTACTTTGTGCCGTGTTTGCGCTGACACTGCTAGCAGGATGTGCAACACCAAGCAATAAATTATCGATTGAGCCAGTGATGTCTGTACCACCATCAGATCCAACTATGCGCCCAATTACACTTAGTATCACCAGCCAAGATAAACGACCTTCGAAAAACTTAGCGGAAATGAGTCGTAATGGTAAGTTAGAGGTTTTAGTACCTACACGTGATTTAGCTTTTCTAATGCAAGAAATCGTTCAAAAACAGATGATGGCACGTGGCTATACTTTTGGCTCTCCAGCCGCAGCTGACGTAATTGTGGTGATAAATAAACTGAACGCAGATATTAGTGAAGGAAGTCTACGCCATAATATTAGTGCTAAAGCAGATATTTCCGTTGTTGTCAGCATGCCTAATGGCAGTACAAACACCAAAACCTATCGTACTAGCTACAATGTACAAGGCCCATTTGGCGCATCCAATGATAAAATAGCGGCAGCGATTAATAATGTTTTATCTGAGCTTGTCAGTGATATGGCAAAAGATCCTTCTGTCAGCCAATACATCAAATCTAACGCTCGTTAATTAATAAAAAACGGCTTGTAAAGATAGCAAGAAACAAGCCGTTAAAAGGAATTTTGCATGCTTCAAGCCGCCTTTAAACAGACCACTTGGTATAAATCTTTTATTTTACTGTTACTTGGTTTCACTTCGGGCTTACCCCTTGCATTAACAGCAGGAACCTTACAAGCATGGATGACAGTAGAAAATATCGATTTAAAAACGATTGGTTTTTTCTCATTGGTTGGCCAAGCTTACGTGTTTAAATTCCTCTGGTCGCCGTTTATGGATCGCTATACACCTTCATTCTTAGGCCGCCGCCGAGGATGGATGTTATTAACACAAATCGGTCTTGTGTTAGGTATTGCGGGTATGGGCTTTTTAAACCCTAGCCATCATTTATGGTGGTTAGCCTCGTTAGCCGTCATCGTCGCTTTCTGTTCTGCCTCACAAGACATCGTCTTTGATGCCTATAAAACCGATATCTTAAAAGCCGATGAACGAGGCACAGGTGCAGCAGTCTCTGTGCTGGGCTATCGAATAGCGATGCTGGTTTCTGGGGGCATGGCGCTATGGCTTGCAGATAAATATATTGGCTGGCAAAACATGTACTGGCTAATGGCTGCCTTAATGGGCATTGGTATTATCGCCACGCTATTAGCTCAGGAGCCAGAAACCGCCGTCAAACCTCCACGTACACTCTATGAAGCCGTTATAGAGCCTTTATATGAGTTTTTCTCTCGTAATAATGCATGGTTAATTTTACTACTTATTGTGCTATACAAAATGGGAGATGCCTTTGCGTTAAGCTTAAGTACCACATTCCTTATTCGTGGCGCCGGATTTGATGCAGGTGAAGTGGGATTAGTCAATAAAACGCTTGGATTGGCAGCAACCATTGTCGGAGCCTTATTAGGCGGTTTATTAATGCGCCGTTGGACTTTATTCAAAGCGCTGATGATCTTTGGTATTTTGCAAGGGGGGTCAAATATCGGCTATTGGTATTTAGCTATCTCTGAGCAAAATATTTATAGCATGGGAGCGGTAATCGCTTTCGAAAATATTTGTGGTGGTATGGGAACGGCGGCTTTCGTTGCTCTACTAATGACACTATGCCATCAATCTTTTTCAGCAACACAATTTGCCCTTCTTTCCGCCTTAGCGGCTATCGGCCGAGTCTATGTCGGTCCTGTTGCAGGCTGGTATGTAGAATCCCATGGCTGGGAAGCGTTCTATCTTTTCTCTATTGTTGCCTCTGTTCCCGGTATTCTTTTGCTGATGATCGCTAAAAATACACTCACTTATACGCAAAAAACTGGCGAATTTTTACAACGAACATTATTTATTAAACAATACCGTTTAGCGATTTATGGTTTACTCTTTGCCGTATTACTATTTTTGTGTAGCTTAATATTACTTATTATTAATTCGTTACCAAATTTAGAGATGTTTCAGTCAGTTGATTTTATACAATCTATTAATAATGAATTATTAAGCGAGCTTACTTCTACACTCTTCTTATATGGTGTCATTATTGGCGCCGTTAGCTTAATTATCGGGACTATTTTAGATTACTTGGCACTGAAAAAAACAGCTAATTAAGTTGCCTCAATCAATCATCTATTCAAGGACAGCCTAGGCTGTCCTTTTTCTATGTTATCTCTTTATGCTCAAACAGAAAATAATAGGTGATATAACAAATTATCTAAACAGTCTGACTTTTACTGATTTACCTTTAATTTTACCTTGTTGAAGGCTTTTCCATACCTGTTTAGCAATGGACTGTTTTACCGCTACATAGGCATGAGTTGGATGGATATTTATCTTACCAATATCTTCTCCACTAAACCCTAAATCTCCAGTTAATGCACCAAGGATGTCCCCTGGACGCATTTTTGCTTTTTTACCGCCATCAATACATAGTGTTGCCATTGTCGCAACCAATGGTGTGATTGATAAACCTGAAGGGGCTGATTGCCAATCCAGTTTTATATTCAACATTTCTTCCAGAGCATTGGCGCGAGGGATCTCTTCTGGTGCGCAAAAACTAATCGCTAAACCACTTTCTCCCGCTCTGGCTGTTCGTCCAATTCGATGTATATGAACTTCCGGATCGTGTGATAATTCATAATTAATCACCATTTCTAGCGCTTTGATATCTAAGCCTCGCGCAGCGACATCTGTGGCGACTAACACTCGACAGCTACCATTAGCAAAACGGATCAATGTTTGGTCGCGCTCTTTTTGCTCCATATCGCCATGTAACGCAAGGACACTTTGGTTGCTTTCGGTCAAAGCTTCATACACATCTTGGCAATCTCTTTTGGTATTACAAAATACCACACAAGAATTAGGTTGATGATGACTCAAAAGCTTTTGTAATAATCCCAATTTGCCATAACGGGAGATCTCATAAAATTGTTGTTCAACCGCTGGCAATTCATCCGGTGAATTAATCTCAATAGTGACAGGATCTTGTTGAATTTTTCGACTAATTTTAGCGATTTCATCCGGCCAAGTTGCAGAAAAGAGCAAAGTTTGACGTTGTGTCGACATTTGAGAAATGATGTCGCTAATATCATCAAAAAATCCCATATCCAGCATTCTATCTGCTTCATCAAGTACCAATGTTTTTACATCAGCAAGTGTGACAGTCTGCTTGTTTAAATGATCTAACAAACGCCCCGGAGTCGCGACAATAATATGAGCAGCATGAATTAATGAATCCCGTTGAATGCTAAAAGGCACACCACCACACAGAGTCAGAATTTTAATGTTAGGCAGAAAACGAGCCAGTCGACGTAACTCATTAGCGACTTGGTCAGCTAATTCTCGTGTTGGACATAATACTAATGATTGAGTATTAAATTGTTTTGCATCAATACGTTGCAATAAACCTAAGCCAAAAGCTGCTGTTTTGCCACTTCCGGTTTTTGCTTGGGCTCGAACATCTTTCCCGGCAAGAATAGCAGGTAAAGACGCTTCTTGGACGGGAGTCATCGTTAAATAGCCAAGCTCATTAAGATTAGTAAGTTGCTCAGCAGGAAGTGCATGAAGATCAGCAAATGAGGTCACAATAAAATTCCGAATTAATAAGAAAAAAACAGTTATCTGCCATGATACTATCCCTTTTTTATGGTGTCGTGAGATATTTCGCCTCACCTTCGTCATTTCTGTTAATTAAAACTTATTGCCATCATTATTCTTCTTCTCTCACTCTATATTCTTTTCATTAACATACCAAAATAATAAAAACAAACTAATCAATACTAAACTTCCGATAAAGAAAACCCAGATCAATATTCTAGAATGTGATCATATTTTAGATACAAAACACTATAAAAAAACACTTTATAAATTATAGTATCAAAACAAACAGTGAGAATAATTCACACCACAAACAATACAACAGAAAAACTAATTATACATTATGATAAGAAAATCAATTTTATTGTTTATTACAACAACATGCACTTTACCTACACAGGCTAATTATCTCGGTGGATTTGCTAATATCAGTATCAATTATCTTGACTGGACGACACATACCACCCATAAAACAGGCCAAACTTCCCATAAAGATGATTTTGCTTATTTAGAACTTGAAGGGGGAGCCCACTTTTCATGGGGTGAGTTTTATGGCTTTTTTGACTTAGAAAATCCTTTTAATAATCGACAAACACAGCCCGGCGATAATCAGCGCTATACCGTCAAAGGAACTAGCCGTATTTATTTAGCTGACAGTGGATTAAACCTTTATGGCCATGTATATGGTACTTGGTCACTGCCCGGAAAAGAATATGGCGGTAATTTCCATGAGGTTAATACACTTTATGGTATTGGGTATAACACACAATTAGCAGATATCTGGTTTAAACCTTTTATAGCTTTACATTATGTCGATCAAACTTATTATTCAGGAAATAATGGCTATGTGGTTGGTTGGGTTGCCGGTTACGATTTTAACCTGGTAAATCAAAAATTTAGCATCACAAATTGGCATGAGATGGAGTTTGATCGTAATAAACGTTATGGCAATGGCGGAAAAAATGGCTTTAATGGAGCTGTCGCTATTTGGTGGCACCCCACGGCTTCCATTACTACAGGCATTCAATACCGCTATGCTTATAAAAAGTTAGGAGAAAACTTTTTACAAGATGGTGTGATCTATAGCTTAAAATATAACTTCTGATGGCTAATTGTTAATTTTTGTGACAGCGAATCACTTTTTATTCGCTGTTTGTCATTTTTAGCAGTTAATAAAAAAATTTCTTCTATAATAGAAATATTCAACAAACAATCAATCTGCGATATAAAAAATCATATAGCGATTAAATAAAGATACGAAACATCAAGATAAAACGAAATTTGCTTTCTAATACTCCTCAGACCTGTACTGTGTTTACTTTTTAGACAAAAAACGTTTTCTTACACTTTTTGCTGTAATTTTTTTTGTAAAAATATGTATTTATTTTAAAAACATGCTACTTTATGAAATTATAGTTAATTCACAATAATTAAATTAACATTTATTTAATAGTTTAATTACTTGTGATCACATTAACACAAAAGACTAACCAATCACTTACTTACCATTACAATTGTTTACACTGTCGCAACCTTACCGTAAAATGTCCTTACTGATACTGATGAAACAACAATAGAACCTTTATCATTTGGGTCGTTGGATGAGACTTATGAAATACATAAAAAGTATTGGGACACTCTCGCTATTAGCAGCCGCTGTTCTTTTAAGTGGTTGCGATATGGCGTTAATGAATCCCAAAGGCGCTATCGGCGCTGAGCAAAAAACATTAATCCTCATTGCGCTTGGTTTAATGTTGATTGTTGTGATACCGGTAATTCTGATGGTGATTGTTTTCGCTTATCGCTACCGTGAATCCAATACTAAAGCAACTTATCGCCCTAATTGGGCTCACTCAAATAAAATTGAGCTTGTCGTGTGGACCGTGCCGATTATCATTATCGTGATATTGGCAACCATCACATGGAAAACAACCCATGAACTTGATCCCTATAAACCACTAGTTTCAGATGAGAAACCGGTTACCATTGAAGTGGTTTCAATGGACTGGAAATGGTTGTTTATCTATCCAGAACAAGGTATTGCAACCGTTAACGAACTGGCTTTCCCAACCAATGTTCCTGTTAATTTCAAAATTACCTCTGATTCTGTCATGAACTCATTCTTTATCCCGCGCTTAGGTGGACAAATCTATGCCATGGCTGGAATGCAAACCAAACTTCACTTAATTGCTAATGAACCAGGTGAATACCAAGGTATGTCAGCAAGTTATAGCGGACACGGTTTCTCTGACATGAAGTTTACCGCCATTGCGACACCTGATCGTGCAGGCTTTGATGCATGGGTTGCAAAAGTAAAACAGTCATCAGATACGTTAAATACCACCGCTGCATTTGATGAACTTGCTAAACCAAGCCAGAAAAATCCAGTGACCTACTATTCAAGCGTGAAGCCGATGTTATTCCAAGAGACCATCTCTAAATTTGGTCATACAGGTCATGGCGCTCACACCGGTAGCAATCAGACTGAACACTCTGATGCAACAATGAATATGAACATGAGCCACGCGGCACATGCAGGAGCAGAGGAATAAAGGCATGTTCGGAAAATTAACTCTCGATGCAATCCCGCTACAAGAACCCATTGTTGTCGTAACCCTAATCGGCATCATTCTTGGCGGTCTTGCTGTTGTTGGCGCTTTAACCTATTTCCGTAAGTGGAAATGGCTATGGAGCGAATGGTTAACCAGTGTTGACCATAAAAAAATTGGTATTATGTATATCATCGTTGCAATGGTCATGATGTTCCGTGGCTTTGCCGATGCCATTATGATGAGAAGCCAACAGGCACTCGCCTCAGCGGGGGAAGCTGGTTTCTTACCACCTCATCACTACGATCAGATTTTTACCGCACACGGCGTTATCATGATTTTCTTCATGGCAACACCTTTCGTTGTCGGTCTGATGAACCTTGTTGTACCTTTACAAATTGGTGCGCGTGATGTGGCATTCCCATTCCTAAACTCACTGAGTTTCTGGTTCTTTGTCGTCGGTGTACTGCTTATCAATATCTCTTTAGGTATTGGTGAATTCGCACAAACAGGTTGGTTAGCTTACCCACCACTTTCGGGCTTGGAGTACAATCCTGGGGTCGGGGTCGACTATTGGATATGGAGTTTACAGATATCCGGTATTGGTACGCTTCTAACGGGGGTTAACTTCTTCGCCACTATCCTGCGTATGCGTGCACCAGGCATGACAATGATGAAAATGCCAGTGTTCTCATGGGCTGCATTATGTACTAACGTACTGATTATCGCTGCATTCCCAATTTTAACCGTCACTATCACACTACTGACGTTAGACCGCTATCTTGGTACACACTTCTTTACCAATGATATGGGCGGTAACATGATGATGTACATCAACCTTGTTTGGGCTTGGGGTCATCCAGAAGTTTATATTCTTATTCTGCCAGTCTTTGGTGTGTTCTCTGAAGTTACCGCGACGTTCTCTAAAAAACGTCTATTCGGTTATACCTCTTTAGTCGGTGCGACCGTTGTTATCACCGTCTTATCATTTATCGTTTGGTTACACCACTTCTTTACCATGGGCTCAGGTGCCAACGTTAATGCCTTCTTCGGTATAGCCACCATGATCATCGCTATACCCACAGGGGTTAAAATCTTTAACTGGCTGTTTACCATGTATCAGGGCCGTATCGAGTATAAAAGCCCTATGCTATGGACAATCGGTTTCTTAGTCACCTTCTCAGTAGGGGGGATGACTGGGGTACTATTAGCGGTTCCTGGCGCAAACTTTGTATTACATAACAGCTTGTTCTTAATCGCTCACTTCCACAACGTCATTATCGGTGGTGTGGTGTTCGGTTGTTTTGCTGGTATGACTTACTGGTTCCCTAAAGCATTTGGCTTCACGCTTAATGAAAAATGGGGTATCCGCGCATTCTGGTTCTGGTTTATCGGTTTCTTTATGGCCTTTATGCCACTGTATATCCTTGGCTTTATGGGTATGACTCGCCGTTTAAGCCAAAATATCAACCCAGAATTCCACCCAATGCTGATGGTTGCTGCTGGTGGTGCCGCTCTGATTGCTCTTGGTATTGTTTGCCAAGTTATCCAAATTTACGTCAGTATCCGCGACCGCCACTTAAACCGTGATTTAACAGGTGATCCATGGGGTGGACGTACTCTGGAATGGTCAATTTCTTCTCCTGCACCTTTCTATAACTTTGCCGTTGAACCGCAAGTGAAAGCTCGTGATGAGTGGTGGGATCAGAAAGAAAAAGGTACTGCTTATCAGCGCCCTGCAAAATATGAACCTATCCATATGCCAAAAAATACCGCAGCAGGCGTCATTATCTCTGCATTTAGCTTAGTGTTTGGCTTTGCCATGATCTGGCATATCTGGTGGTTAGCGATTGTTGGTTTCGCAGGAATGATAGTCACTTGGATCGCGAAAAGCTTCGATACAGATGTTGATTACTATGTCCAAGTACCTGAAATTGAAACCATCGAGAATAAGCATTATGAAGAACTGAAAAAAGCAGGTGTGAAATAATGTCAACTCAAACTTTAAATAACGCAAACGCCCATGAGCATCATGGGCACCACGATGCAGGAGCGACGAAAGTTTTCGGCTTCTGGATCTATCTAATGAGCGACCTTATCCTGTTTGCCAGCTTATTCGCCACTTATGCGGTGCTTGTTAACGGGATTGCTGATGGTCCTTCAGGTAAAGAAATCTTTAGCCTGCCTTTTGTTTTAGTTGAAACCTTCTTACTACTGTTTAGTAGTATCACTTTTGGTTTCGCCATGCTTAGCATGAATAAAGGTAGTGTTAGCCAAGTCAATCTGTGGCTATTCGTTACCTTCTTATTCGGTTTAGGCTTCGTGGTAATGGAAGTGTATGAGTTCCATGAACTTATCGCTGAAGGTTATGGCCCAGATCGCAGTGCATTCTTATCGGCATTCTTTGCCTTAGTATCAACACACGGTCTGCACGTAACAGCGGGATTAGTTTGGATTATTATTATGATGATCCAAGTATCACGCCGTGGTTTAACTGATGTTAATCGCACCCGTTTAAGTTGCTTAAGCCTGTTCTGGCACTTCCTTGATGTTGTCTGGATCTGTGTGTTCACCGTAGTTTATCTGATGGGAGCGATGTAATGAGTCATCCAAATACTTCTCCTTCAGGCGCAAGCCACGGCAGCATGAAGTCCTATCTGATTGGCTTTATTCTGTCCGTTATCCTCACCGTGATCCCATTTTGGATGGTGATGGAAGGAACAGCTACAACCTCAACTATCTTATGGACAGTCGTTGGTATGGCCGTCGTACAGATTGTTGTTCATTTAGTCTGTTTCTTACATATGAACACGTCCTCAGAAGAGCGCTGGAACGTTATCGCATTCCTATTCACCTTGTTGATTATCGGCATTGTTGTGATTGGCTCACTGTGGATTATGTACAACCTGAACATCAATATGATGATGGATTAAGAGTTGTCGCTATGATTAAGCAATACCTACAAGTCACCAAACCAGGAATTATTTTCGGAAATTTAATTTCTGTGATAGGTGGTTTCCTTCTCGCCTCAAAAGGCGAGATTGACTACCCCCTATTTTTCGCGACTCTACTTGGGGTGTCTCTGGTCGTTGCTTCTGGTTGTGTTTTTAACAACTATATTGACCGTGATATTGACCGTATCATGGAAAGAACGAAGAATCGTCCATTAGTTCAAGGATTAATCGACCCGCAAATTAGCCTTATTTATGCCTCAGTATTAGGTATTGCAGGTGTTGTGCTGCTCTATGTAGCAGCCAACCCACTTGCAATGTTTATCGCTGTATTCGGCTTTATTATTTATGTTGGGGTATATAGCCTCTATATGAAACGTAAATCTGTTTATGGCACACTGATCGGTAGTTTATCAGGCTCTGCACCACCAGTAATCGGCTACTGTGCTGTTAGCGGTGAATTTGATGCGGGTGCAGCAATTTTATTACTTATCTTTAGTTTGTGGCAAATGCCTCACTCTTATGCCATTGCGATTTTCCGTTTTAAAGACTACCAAGCAGCCAATATCCCCGTATTACCTGTTATTAAAGGGATCTCAGTCGCTAAGCGCCATATTATTCTCTATATTCTGGCCTTTATGGTTGCAACGCTGATGCTAACTTTAGTGGGATATGCAGGGTATAAATACCTGATTGTTGCCTCTGCAGTCAGTATCTGGTGGTTGGGCATGGCATTATCTGGTTATAAAGCAACCAATGATAAAGTGTGGGCAAGAAAATTATTTATATTTTCTATCATTGCCATTACATCATTAAGTGTAATGATGTCTGTTGATCCCACCAGTTCAACAGAAACGGTTCTCGCTTATCTGAGATAATGTAATTTCAATTGCAAAAAATGCTAATGCCAGTCAATCATGACTGGCATTTTTAGTTTAAATATCATATTCAGCCTTATCAGTACAATTTCGTCTTTTTTTGTATCCCATTTATTGATTAACCTCGTGACAAAATACTATTACAATGAGGTATCAGTAATACGAGGTAATCCATGAATGATAATAAAATGACTCCATTAGAACGCAAAGCGACATGGGGACTAGGAGCTGTTTTCTCTCTTCGCATGCTTGGCATGTTTATGGTACTTCCCGTTTTAACCACCTACGGACTGCAACTACAACATGCGACAGAATCGCTAATTGGATTAGCTATTGGTATTTATGGATTAACTCAAGCAATCTTCCAAATTCCTTTTGGATTTTTCTCAGACAAATTTGGCCGAAAATCAATGATTGTTTTCGGCTTAATTATTTTTATTGTTGGTAGCCTTACTGCTGCTTTAAGTGACAGCATTTATGGCATTATCATCGGGCGAGCATTACAAGGTGCTGGAGCTATATCTGCCGCAGTGATGGCTCTATTATCTGATCTGACCCGCGAACAAAATAGAACCAAAGCAATGGCCTTTATTGGCATTAGCTTTGGTATTACGTTTGCCTTAGCCCTTGTTTTAGGGCCAATACTCACACATATTTTTGGCTTACAAGGTCTATTTTGGGGCATTGCCCTACTCGCTTTCGGCGGGATTATGATCACCCTCATTACCGTACCGAATAGCGAACATCATATACTTAATCGAGAATCAAGTTTTGTACGAGGAAGTGTCAAAAAAGTTTTATTTGATGCGCAATTATTAAAGCTTAATGTCGGGATTTTTTCACTACACACTTTATTGATGGCCGCTTTTGTCGCACTTCCTTTGATCATGCATAATGCCGGATTAGTTAATGAGAAACATTGGGTTGTCTATCTAGTCACTATGCTGATTGCCTTTATTTCAGTATTACCCTTTATTATCTATGCAGAAAAAAAACGTAAAATGAAACAAGTGTTCTTACTGTGTATCTTTCTGCTGATTATTGCTCAAGCTATTTTTATGATTTCAGGAACCAGCTTGTGGCTAATTATTTTAGGTATTCAGATATTCTTTATTGGTTTTAATATTATGGAGGCACTGCTACCTTCATTAATTAGTAAAGAAGCACCAGCAGGTTATAAAGGCACGGCAATGGGGATTTATTCCACCAGCCAATTTCTAGGTGTAGCATTAGGTGGTATTTTAGGTGGATGGCTCTACCAACATTACGATGCTCAAGCAGTCTTTGCTGGATGTTTATTGATTGGCTTAGTTTGGTTTGCCATTAGCTTAACATTACGTCAACCACCTTATGTTAGTAGCTTACGTATAGAATTGCCGTCACATTTATCAAATGCTCAACAACAACAATTAGAGCAGAAATTTAAGCAACAACCTGGTGTTAATGAAGTGGTAATTATGGCACACGAACAAAGTGCTTATATCAAAGTGGATACCAAGCAGACACCAAGAGCGACATTAGAATCGTTAGTGCTCGGCGTTTAAACCTCATATACCCTGTAAATGCGCTGAATAAACCAAACAGCGCATTTTTTATACTTTCGTCATTAATCACGAAAATTGGTAAATTGGAAAGGCTGACCTAATTCACCCTCTCTAACTAATTTCATCACAGCTTGCAAATCATCACGTGATTTACCTGTTACTCGTACTTGCTCACCTTGGATCTGTGCTTGTACTTTTAATTTGCTGTCTTTGATCATTTTAACGATTTTTTTCGCTAAAGGAGTATCAATACCTTGTTTTAAGGTCGCTTCTACACTGTATGTTTTTCCGCTGTGAGTCATCTCTTCAGGGATATTTAAAACAGCACCATCAATCCCTCTTTTTGCCATTTTCTCACGCAGAATATCTAATAACTGCTGCACCTGAAATTCAGATACACTAGTTGTTTTTACTGACTCAGTTTTTTCGTTTAATTCAAAACTTGCTTCAACATTACGAAAATCCCAACGAGTAGTCAGTTCACGTTGTGCGTTCTCTACCGCATTGCGCACTTCATGCAAGTCAACTTCAGATACGATATCAAAAGATGGCATTCGTTCTTCCTCAATAAATAAAAACAACCTGAATAATAGCTGTTTTTCACTCAGCAAAAAAGCCATACTCATGTCATTACTCTTGACTTTCCATATAACAAAGCAGAGATAGCTTCAGCAAGTGAAGATAAACGATGTTATAATTTGATATAGCTCTCAATTTGCATTGATAAAATTACCGAACTGTTAATAATATTAGGTTAATGTTAGATGAATAATATGGAGCGCCTGTTTACCATTTAGCAGGAGAAAAATGATGAAAATAACCGTATTAGGATGTGGTTCAATTGGTAAACTTTGGATTGCAGGATTAACGCAACAAGCCCATGAAGTACAAGGATGGTTAAGAATACCTCAACCTGATTTTGACGTTAACGTTGACTCCATTAATGGTATCCCATTTCAACAACGCATTATAGCCAACCAAAAAACATGGCTACAACACAGTGAGTTACTGCTTGTTTGCTTAAAGTCTTGGCAAGTTTCAGACGCGGTTAATGCACTTATCCCTCACCTCTCTGCTGATTGCCCGATTTTACTGATCCATAATGGTATGGGAACACTAGATGAGCTCACCCTACCTGAAACACCGACTAAAAGAGCGATATTACAAGGTATAATCACTCATGGTGCTTATCAACAAGATCAAAAAGTGCTCCATACAGCAGAAGGGATCACCCACATTGGTCCACTAAATACAACAGCACGTCAATACGGTTATTTAGCTGAAATTTTACATCAAGCTTTACCGGATGTAGCTTGGCACAATGATATTCATACTATTAGCTGGCTAAAATTAGCCGTAAATTGTGTTATCAACCCTTTAACGGTGTTTTATCAATGTCGCAATGGTGATTTATTAAAATACCCTGAGCATATCCAGAAAGTCTGTGATGAAGTTTATCAGGTAATGGAGCGAGAAGGTGTTATACCTACCTCTAGATCACATTTACATGGTTATATTATCGATACCATAGAGCAAACTGCTAATAATTACTCATCTATGTATCAAGATGTGAAATATCAACGCCATACCGAAATCGATTATATTACAGGCTATCTATTACGTAGGGCATCAGAGCAAGGACTCGTGTTACCCGAAAATAAGCGACTTTTTCAATTTATAAAACAGAAGGAAGGCAATTATGACCATATCCGCACTCATCTGTCTAGCTAATGGTAGTGAAGAAACAGAGGTTGTTACCACCGCTGATTTACTCGTTAGAGCTGGAATTAAGGTCATACTTGCTAGTGCTGAAGATGATGTTGATGACTTAGTGATCACCTGCTCACGAGGGATCAAATTAATTGCTGATGTCCCATTAGTTCGTGTTGTTGATCACCATTATGATGCCATTATTTTACCCGGAGGATTAATAGGTGCAGAAACCTTACGAGATAGTCCTCTTGTTGTTGAAAAAGTACGCCGCATGCACAGTGAAAATAGACTAGTTGCCGCTATTTGTGCAGCTCCTGCGATCATCTTAGAGTTTCATAACCTCTTTCCAATAGGCAATATGACAGGTTTCCCCGGCTTAAAAGATAAAATCGAACCTAAAAAATGGGTTGATTATCGGGTTTACTTTGACGAAAGAGTCAATCTGATTACTAGCCAAGCCCCTGCTACCACTATAGATTTCGCACTTAAAATTATTGAGCGCCTAAAAGGTAAAGCAGTTGCAGCTGATGTCGCTAAACAACTTGTATTACCACCAGGTATTTATAATTATCAAGATGAATTTACTGGGTTTGGGGATAGGTAAATACCATATATAGGATCTCTTACTTAACACCTAATCTTATTAATAAACATATTATTTAATAGTTATAAATCTATTTTTAAGACTTATTTCAATGTTTGTTTCTTGTTTTTGATTTCAAAAAACATACTAACAGGTTAAAATGTAAAATAACTTCTGGGGATAAGGCATAATGAAAACTCTCCAATATCACAAGAACTTACCCAAACTTGTTACTTTAATTTCTATGGGATTAGCCTCAGTGCCAGCAGAAAGCTTCAAACATAACCAACTATCATTTACACCGGATATCCAATATTCTTTCAGTTCAGCGCAATTTAACCAATTCGTTGCTATCCCTATTGATGAAGCTACTGAAAAAATGAATATTTTAGCCGAATCAATTAATAAACATTTAATTCATTTAAAAGAGAAATGGATAAATCCTCCTCATTATTTTATTAATGAAGATGATTATTATCAAATAAACAAAAGTATAAAACGTTTAGATAATTCTTTAACTGATATCAAAAATATTCTTCTTTCATTACCAAAGAGTGATACACAAAAAAAACAAAGTGTACTCTTATTTGGTCGTTCTTTAGCTCATTATCGGAGTGTATTAACAGAGTTTATTTCATTTATAGAACAAACTCATCAACCATCAAAAACAACTAATAAGAAACCTAATATAATAAGTGCTGATATGCAAAGATTAATACAAACAGAGCATAAAAAGTTAGGTCTAAGTAAACCTAAATTTAATAACCATTAATAAATATGATCGAAATTTCAATACATCCTGATATTGAAAATAAAACTATTGCTAATGAATACGCTAAATTATTAAAACTTTGGAAAGAAAAAAAAGTATTATCTTGTTATTTAGGTGCTGATGGTAAATGGGAAAATAGTGCGAAATTATGTCAATCTCTCATTTCTAAAATACATATTAGAATACCTAATGAACCTAAGTGGCATGAAAATATGCCTCAAATACAAAGAAAATCAAATCATTACTTAGTTTATTGTCAACATTGGCTTTACCCAAATAGATATCAAATTATTGCTATTATGTCACCTAATGCACACGAGTTAGCAAAAACATCATTCCTAGCAGAGTTGGAAAAAAGGGCTGAAGAATTTCAAAATAATTTTTAATAAACACTGTATTTTAATATATCCCCCCAAAATCATATTAGCATCCTAATTATTGGGGGGGTATCTCTATTATATTATTAATACGACTTTCATAAAAAATAACTATATTACTTCTTACGATACACTTTTACGTTATTAAAGCCTTGTTCACGTAAATATAGTGCTTGTAAACGACTCATCATACCTCGCTCACAATAGAGCAAATAAGTTTTGCTGTTATCTAAATCACCAAATTGTGTACTTAATTTATAAAATGGTAATTCTTTAACATCTACACCCTCTAATTTTAGAGGTGAGTTTTCTTGTTCTTCTGGAGAGCGGATATCCAGTACAACGTCATTCGTTGCAAACTCAGAGACCATTTCAACTTCTGTTACTTGCTGTACCGTCTCTTCAGCAATACGGCGAATATCCATATTCTTAGCATTTTCAACAACACTATCGAGAATAGAAAAATCAAATTTTTCTTCTTCAGCTTCGATTTTGGCTTTAACCGCTTTTACTGTAGGATTCTTGGAGATAACACCACAAAACTCTGGCATAGTACGAGCAAAATCTTCCGTACCAATTTGGCGAGCGATATTAATGATATTTTCTTTATCGTGTGTGATAAGAGGACGCAGAATTAAGGTATCCGTCGCATTATCAATTAAACGTAGATTGGTTAATGTTTGGCTAGAAACCTGCCCTAATGCTTCACCTGTTACAATAGCTTGTACGCCATAACGTTCAGCAACACGAGATGCCGCACGCACCATCATACGTTTCAGAACAACCCCCATCTGGCCATCATCAATTTTCTCTAAAATTTCTGCCACAACGGGTTCAAAATCAACGGCAACAAAATGTACTTTATGAGAGCGTCCAAAGCGGTTCCAAAGATAATGTGCAACTTGTTTAACGCCAATTTCGTGGGCTGAACCACCAAGATTAAAAAAGCAGTAATGAACACGACTACCGCGGCGCATCAACATATAACTTGATACACCAGAATCATAACCACCAGAGATAAGTGATAATACATCTTCTTGTGTACCAATAGGGAAACCACCAATACCTTCATAGCGAGCATTAACTAGGATCAGCTTATCATCTTCAATTTCTAGATTAATGGTCACATCCGGACGAGTTAATTTTACTTTTGCACTTTCAACGTGTTGGTTAAAACCACCACCCACATAACGCTCTACTTCATTAGAAGTAAAACTGTGTTTACCACGGCGTTTAGCTCTTACGCAAAACGTTTTGTTTTCAACTAAATGACCAAAGGCAGCAAAGGTTTGTTCAAAAATATTATGTAAATCGGTATAGCTATGCTCTTCAACTTGTAAAAAGTGATGAATACCTGGGATACGAGTTAGCGCATCACACACCGCTTCGCTTTTACTTTCGTCTTTACTGACAACCACAATGTTGTCCCAGTGGCGAACAACCGTGATATCATCACCTAATGTACTTAATACATTGCGAATATTACTGGTCAGAATTTTGATAAAACGTATACGAACAGATTGGCTTTTGATCGTGATTTCGGGGAATAATTTAATAATAAACTTCATAGTCAATGGTCATAGGTTATTAAGTAGAGACATAAACTACAGTGATATTAATTGACTGGAGTTTATAAAAGTCACAAAGTATATCACCAATATTTAGGCCTCACCCGCAAAAATCGCTGACTGAATAAGAAATTTTCTTCTCAATTGTAGTAAGATGATCACTATTATTCAGCTAACATGCTTTATCATCAAAAATATTATGGCTAAAAAAACGACATCAATTAACCAAGACACCACGCAAACTCCAAGTTTTGAAGCTTCGATGCAAGAACTTGAGCAAATAGTTAACCGCTTAGAATCAGGTGAATTACCTTTAGAAGAGGCCCTTAATGAGTTCGAACATGGTGTTCGTTTAGCTCGTGTGGGACAAAAAACATTACAAGATGCTGAACAACGTGTTCGCATCTTACTCAAAGAGGATGATGACGCTACACCTGATGATTTTATCCAAGAGGCTGAATAATTGAGTAACGCAACTTTATGTACGGATGCGTTCCGTCAAAAATTACATTCTGCACATCAGCGTGTTGATGAAGCACTCAACCAAGCGCTACAAACGTTGCCTTTTTCTGATATGCCACTCAGCCAAGCAATGCGCTACGGAGCACTCTTGGGGGGGAAACGTTTACGCCCATTTCTCGTTTATGCGGTAGGAGAAATGTTTAACGTACCTGTTGCTAATCTTGATGTGCCAGCAGCCGCTATTGAGTGCATTCATGCATATTCACTGATCCATGACGACTTACCGGCAATGGACAATGATGATTTACGTCGAGGAAAACCCACTTGTCATATTGAGTTTGGCGAAGCCAATGCCATTTTAGCGGGTGATGCATTACAAACCTTGGCCTTTGAAATTTTAGCCAAAAATGCGATGCCTGATGTCGCCATTGCCGATCGCGTAGCCATGATTGCTGAATTAGCCACAGCCAGTGGTTTAGCGGGTATGTGTGGTGGACAGGCACTTGATCTTGATGCCGAAGATAAATCAATTGATCTTGTCGCTCTTGAGAAAATTCATTTACATAAAACAGGTGCATTAATTCGTGCAGCGGTTCGCCTAGGGGCACTTAGCGCAGGGCAAAAAGGGCACGATGTGTTACCTGCACTGGATAAATATGCCCACTCTATAGGCTTGGCTTTCCAAGTTCAGGATGACATTTTAGATGTTATTGGGAGCACTGAAGAGACTGGAAAGCGACAGGGAAGTGATCAAGAAGCTGGAAAAAGTACTTATCCGGCTCTACTTGGTTTAGCACAAGCACAAAAGAAAGCACAGGAATTGTATAACGAAGCATTGGATGCCTTAGCGTTTCTTGAACAATACGAGTACGATACCTCTACGCTAAAACAATTAGCGAATTTTATCGTAGAACGGAAAAACTAATAAAAAATAAAAAGAGCAGCTTACCTGCTCTTTCCCTATTACAAGTCATTAATTAATAGGCATCACATGAGCATTGATATCGAAAAATATCCCACATTGGCGTTGGTTGAAACACCCGAAGATTTACGCCTATTACCAAAAGAGAGTTTACCTAAACTCTGTGATGAGCTAAGGCTATATCTTCTTAACAGTGTCAGCCGCTCAAGTGGTCACTTCGCCTCAGGTTTAGGTGCTATTGAGTTAACGGTTGCGCTTCATTACGTTTATAAAACTCCCTTTGACAATCTGATTTGGGATGTGGGCCATCAGGCTTATCCTCATAAAATATTAACGGGTCGTCGTGATCGCATTGATACTATTCGTCAAAAAAACGGCTTACATCCCTTCCCTTGGCGTGATGAGAGTGAATATGACAAACTCTGTGTTGGTCATTCATCCACCTCTATCAGTGCTGGACTGGGTATGGCTGTTGCTGCAGAGCAAGAAAACCTAGGCAGAAAGACTGTTTGTGTGATTGGTGACGGTGCAATTACGGCAGGAATGGCATTTGAAGCCATGAATCATGCCGGTGATATTAATCCAGATATGCTAGTGGTACTTAACGATAATGAAATGTCGATTTCAGAAAATGTCGGGGCACTAAATAACCACCTTGCACAACTTCTATCTGGCAAACTGTATACCACGCTACGTGAAGGTGGCAAAAAAGTCTTTTCTGGTATTCCCCCAATTAAAGAATTACTGAAAAAGACAGAAGAACATATTAAAGGCATGGTTGTGCCCGGCACCATGTTTGAAGAGTTAGGTTTTAACTATATTGGTCCAGTTGATGGTCACGATGTTATTGCTTTAGTACAAACGCTCACGAATATGCGCGATCTAAAAGGGCCGCAACTTTTACATATTATGACCAAAAAAGGTCGGGGTTACGCTCCCGCAGAGCAAGATCCAATCAGTTGGCATGCGGTACCTAAATTTGATCCAAAGACAGGTACTTTACCTAAAAGCCCGAATGCACGCCCGACGTTTTCAAAAATTTTTGGGGACTGGTTATGTGAAGAAGCCGCCACTGATGAAAAGTTAATGGCAATCACCCCTGCTATGCGTGAAGGCTCTGGTATGGTGCGCTTTTCTAAAGAGTACCCCGCACAATACTTTGATGTCGCAATTGCGGAGCAACACGCCGTCACCTTCGCTGCTGGATTAGCTATTGGTGGTTATAAACCGATCGTGGCTATTTACTCTACCTTCTTACAACGCGCTTATGATCAAGTGATCCACGATGTGGCTATCCAAAAACTCCCGGTACTCTTTGCTATCGATCGTGGCGGCATTGTTGGTGCGGATGGTCAGACCCACCAAGGAGCTTTTGATCTCTCTTTCTTACGCTGTATCCCTAATATGATTATTATGGCACCTAGCGATGAAAATGAGTGCCGCCAAATGTTGCACACAGGTTACCATTATCAAGAAGGGCCTGTCGCTGTACGTTATCCTAGAGGATCAGGGGTTGGTGCGCCATTACAACCGCTGAGCGAACTTCCTATAGGAAAAGGTATTATTCGTCGCCAAGGTAAAAGTATTGCAATTTTAAACTTCGGAACCTTATTACCCGAAGCCTTAGATGTTGCAGAAAAACTGGATGCAACAGTTGCAGATATGCGCTTTATCAAACCACTAGATAAAGAACTGATCCTTTCTCTTGCCAAACAACACGACATACTGGTCACCTTAGAAGAGAATGCCATTATGGGTGGCGCAGGTAGCGGCGTTAACGAGTTATTAATGCAAGAGCGTTGTTTAGTGCCCGTACTCAATTTAGGGTTACCTGATCTTTTTGTGCCACAAGGTGGACAAGAAGAGATCAGAGCCGATTTAGGACTTGATGCAACAGGCATTGAAAAATCGATTAAAGCTTATCAGGCTCATTCTTTGAGCTAATATTCCAAAAGTCTCTCTTGCTTGTAAAGCCGGAGAGACTTTTGATAAGGTTAATAAATTCTGACTTTATTTTCTTGTAAAAACTACCCTTATTTCTTTTCTTTTTTAATTATTTTCAAATCTTGTTAAAGATCACTTTTTAATGAAATTAACTGTAATTTATCAATTTTAAAATTGAATCCATTCAGCGTTAATTGATTCAATCAGTTAGATTTTTCCTTTTTTCTTTCCTTTAACGAAACGTTTCGATCACCTTCACAATATAAATAAATCCAACTTGTTTTCCTATTTTCATTTCCTACTATGTAGAACAGCGAAACGTTTCGCTGAGGAGGCAAAGATGAAAAAAGGTGTATTACTTAATAGTTCAATTTCTAGCGTAATTGCACGTTTAGGACATACTGACAAAATAACGATTGCAGATGCTGGATTACCCATACCCTCCTCTGTTGAGCGTATCGATCTTGCTTTAACTCAGGGGATCCCTGACTTTATGTCAGTGTTACAAACGATCACCCATGAAATGCAAGTCGAAGCCGTTATGCTTGCCATAGAAATTAAAAATATAAACCCACTTCTTTTTAGTGAGATAACCCGTTATTTGCATTTATTAGAACAACAACAAAAAAAACCTATCGAGATCATTTATGTCACTCATGAAGAATTTAAAACACAACTTCCAGATAATAAAGCGGTGATAAGAACAGGTGAATGCTCTCCTTATGCCAATATCGTGCTGTTTTCTGGTGTGACTTTCTGAGGCCAATATGGAAGCATTACTTGAATTAAAAAATATTGATAAATCATTTCCAGGCGTAAAAGCATTATCTGGTGCGACGTTACGAATTTATCCTAGCCGAGTGATGGCACTTGTTGGTGAAAATGGCGCAGGTAAATCCACACTAATGAAAGTGCTAACAGGTATCTACCAAAAAGACGCAGGTGAAATTATTTATCAAGGGGAACGTTGCTCTTTTAATGGTCCTAAGTCTTCTCAAGAAGCCGGAATAGGTATTATCCATCAAGAACTCAATCTTATCCCTGAATTAACCATTGCAGAAAATATCTTTTTAGGTCGCGAGTTTACCCGTGCATTTGGTGCCATTGATTGGAAAAAAATGTATGCAGAAGCGGATAAATTACTTGCTCGCTTAAACCTTCCTTATCGCAGTCATCGCTTAGTTTCTGAATTATCCATTGGTGATCAGCAAATGGTTGAAATTGCCAAAGTACTCAGTTTTGGCTCTAAAGTGATTATTATGGATGAACCGACAGATGCATTGACAGACACCGAAACTCGCTCTCTGTTTAGTGTGATAACTGAATTAAGAAATCAAGGTTGTGGCATTGTCTATATCTCACATCGATTAAAAGAAATTTTTGATATTTGTGATGATGTAACTGTGTTGCGCGATGGTCAATTTATTGGCGAAAAGCCCGTTTCTTCATTACAAGAAGAGACTCTTATTGAAATGATGGTAGGCCGTAAATTAGAAGATCAATACCCTCGCATCCATATTCCTGCAGGAAAAACTAAACTTAATGTCTCTCACTTAAGTGGTGCAGATATACATGATGTCAGCTTCTCCCTATATGAAAATGAAATTTTAGGTATTTCAGGGTTAATGGGCGCAGGCCGTACTGAATTAATGAAAATGATTTACGGTGCATTGCCAAAAACACAAGGTAGCGTGGCGTTAGAAGGTAAAATTTGTCAGATCAAAAAGCCTGCAGATGCACTTGCCCAAGGTATTGTTTATATCTCTGAAGACAGAAAACGCGATGGTTTAGTGCTAGGAATGTCAGTAAAAGAGAATATGTCACTGACGGCGCTACCTTATTTTAGTCGCACTATGGGGATCTTAAATCATAAAGAAGAGCAATTAACTGTCAGTGACTTTATTAAATTGTTCAACATAAAAACCCCGTCCATCAATCAGATCATTGGTTTTTTATCAGGCGGTAATCAACAAAAAGTCGCTATTGCTCGCGGACTAATGACTCGTCCTAAAGTGCTTATTCTTGATGAGCCTACCCGCGGTGTCGATGTGGGGGCGAAAAAAGAGATTTACCAATTAATTAATAAGTTTAAACAAGAGGGATTAAGCATCATTTTGATCTCTTCAGAAATGCCAGAGGTAATGGGAATGAGTGACCGCATTTTAGTTATGCATGAAGGTCGTATCAGCGGTGAGTTTTCTGCCAATAATGTCACACAAGAGATGCTAATGGCGGCGGCTGTTGGTAAACAATATGGTGCTACAGTAGGAGTTTGAGATGAGTACAAAATCAATACCAGCGTCAAAACGATGGTTCTCTAAGGCTTGGTTATTAGAACAAAAATCACTCATTGCCTTATTGTTGCTTATTGTCGTGGTTTCAACACTCAGCCCGAATTTTTTTACCTTAAATAATATTTTTAACATCCTACAACAAACCTCTGTTAACGCAATTATGGCTGTAGGTATGACATTAGTCATTTTAACCTCTGGTATCGATTTATCGGTAGGTTCATTACTCGCTTTAACCGGTGCTGTTGCAGCTTCTATGGTAGGGGCTGATGTTAATGCGTTAGTGGCTGTTGTCGGTGCTTTAGCATTAGGAGCCGCTATTGGTGGCGTTACAGGTGTCATTATCGCTAAAGGTAAAGTGCAGGCATTTATTGCCACATTAGTGATGATGCTGTTATTGCGTGGTGTCACGCGTGTTTATACTGATGGCAGTCCAATAAATACAGGATTTAGCGATAATGCCGACCTGTTTAGCTGGTTTGGTATTGGACGCCCCTTTGGGATCCCCACCCCTATTTGGCTGATGATGATTGTCTTTTTAAGCGCGTGGTATGTATTGCATCACACACGCTTGGGTCGCTATATCTATGCCCTTGGAGGAAACGAAGCAGCAACCCGTTTATCTGGTATTAGTGTCGATAAAATCAAAATTATTGTTTATGCGCTTTGCGGTTTATTAGCGGCCCTTGCCAGTGTCATTGAAGTTGCTCGTCTTTCTTCCGCCCAACCAATGGCAGGCAATGGTTATGAACTGGATGCTATCGCCGCTGTCGTCTTAGGTGGTACCAGTCTTGCTGGCGGTAAAGGACGCATAATGGGCACACTTATTGGTGCGTTAATTTTAGGCTTTCTCAATAATGCACTCAATTTATTAGGCATATCATCCAATTATCAAATGATAGTCAAAGCTGTTGTCATCTTACTTGCCGTGCTGGTTGATAACAAAAAATAATACGCTTTCTCTTAATCCGAACCCCGACAGGAATATATTATGAAACTAAAAAAAATAGCAACGCTTCTCTCAGTGGTTGCTCTAAGCGCTACCATAAGTGCCAATGCATTAGCAAAAGAGTCTATCGCCCTCGTTATTTCAACGCTCAATAATCCTTTCTTTGTCACCATGAAAGACAGTGCACAAAAAGAAGCGGATAAATTAGGTTATGACTTAGTCGTACTTGATTCAATGGATAATCCGGCCAAAGAATTGGCAAATGTGCAGGACTTAACCGTAAAAGGCACCCGTTTAATGCTCATTAATCCAACGGATTCTGATGCTGTAGGTAATGCCGTGTTAATGGCAAATAAAGCTAAAATTCCTGTAGTAACCCTAGATAGAGTAGCCAATAAAGGTGAGGTTGTTAGCCATGTTGCTTCTGATAACCGCCTAGGAGGAAAAATGGCGGGAGATTATATTGCGGAAAAAGTGGGTAATGATGCCAAAGTGATCCAACTAGAAGGGATCGCCGGAACCTCCGCTTCTCGTGAGCGTGGAGAAGGCTTTAAACAAGCTGTTGATGCTCACAAACTTAATATATTAGCAAGCCAACCTGCTGACTTTGACCGTACTAAAGGCCTTAATGTTATGCAAAATCTATTAACCGCTAATCCTTCAGTGCAAGCGGTATTTGCTCAAAACGATGAAATGGCATTAGGGGCATTGCGTGCATTACAAACAGCAGGTCGTACCGATGTCTTAGTCGTTGGCTTTGATGGCACAAATGATGGCATTAAAGCGGTTAACCGAGGTGTTTTAGGTGCGACTATTGCACAACGCCCCGATCAAATTGGTATTATTGGTATTCAAACCGCTGATAAAATTCTGAAAGGGGAAAAAGTGGATCCCACTATTCCTGTTGAGCTTGAATTAGTCACTCAAAAATAATCACCCATCTAACCACGTAGTACTTTCGCTGCGTGGTTAGTTTCGTTATAAACTAGGTTTTCAAAGGATAAAGGCTATGACAACTCCCCGCCTTGCTGTTTTAGGTAGCATCAACGTTGACCATATTATGAATATTGCACAATTTCCCAAGCCCGGAGAAACCGTGATTGGTCATGACTATAAAATAGCATTTGGTGGTAAAGGGGCAAATCAAGCCGTCGCTTGTGGACGTAGTGGTGCCGATATCACGTTTATAGCCTGTGTGGGAGATGATGCTATTGGTCGCGAAATCATCGCTCAATTAAAAACAGATAATATTGATACTGATGCAATTCGTATTATTCCCAAGACACCTACAGGTGTAGCAATGATCCTAGTTAATGAACAAGGCGAAAATGTCATTAGCATTGTTGCCGGAGCAAATAGTGCTCTCACTCCAAGCCATTTGCATCAGTATCGTCATATTATTGAACAAGCAGATGCTTTATTAATGCAATTAGAATCCCCTCTAGACACTGTCTTTGAGGCAGCAAAACAAGCCAAAGCACATCAAACAAAAGTGATTTTAAATCCCGCTCCTGCACAGCCGTTATCTGATGAATTTCTGAGTTTTATTGATATTATTACGCCAAATGAGACAGAAGCCGAAATATTAACCGGTATTTCTGTGCATGATGAAGTGGGTGCAGCTAAAGCGGCTAATATTTTGCACAGTAAAGGCATAAAACACGTTTTAATCACTTTAGGCAGTCGTGGCGTATGGTTTAGTGAACAAGGCACCGGTATGATCATTCCCGGTTTTCGTGTTGAAGCAGTTGATACTATTGCCGCAGGTGATACCTTTAACGGTGCATTTGTTACAGCGATATTAGAAGGTAAATCAGCTCATGATGCGATCCGTTTCGCCCATGCAGCCGCGGCAATTGCAGTGACACGTCATGGCGCGCAATCCTCCGTCCCTTGGCGTGATGAAATTAAGTCATTTTTAGCAGAGCGAGCATAATATTTTGGCAACAATGAAAGATGTCGCCCGTTTAGCGGGTGTTTCAACATCCACCGTTTCCCATGTTATCAATAACAATCGTTATGTGAGTGAAGGTATCCGCGCAAAGGTTAATCATGCAATAGCAACCTTAAATTACGCCCCTTCAGCATTAGCTCGTAGTTTAAAAATGAACTGCACACGTACCATAGGGATGTTAGTTACCGCCAGTAATAACCCCTTTTATGCTGAAGTCGTTCGAGGTGTTGAACGAAGTTGCTATGAACAAGGCTATAGCCTCATTTTATGTAACACCGAAGGCGACTATGAGCGCATGGATACTAGCCTTGAAACCTTGCTACAAAAGCGTGTCGATGGGCTGTTATTAATGTGTACTGAAGCCCGCGCACCATCAAGTGAAGTATTAAATCGTTATCCACGGTTACCCATGGTGATGATGGATTGGTCTCCATTTGAATACAGTAGCGATATTATTCAAGATAACTCCCTATTAGGGGGAGAATTAGCCACGAATTATTTAATTGAAAAAGGTTTTACTGACATCGCCTGTATTGCGGGTCCCCAAGATAAACTTCCCGCTAAACATCGCCTACAAGGCTACTATAATGCGATGCAACAAGCTGGGTTACCCATTCGTAAAGAGCTAGTTTTAACCAGTGATTTTGAGTTTGCAGGTGGCTTTAGTGCAATGCAAACACTGCTCTCACTCCCTATACAACCACAGGCCGTATTTACCTGTAATGATGCAATGGCGGTCGGTGCTTACCAAGCGATTTATCAAAAAGGACTACGTGTACCTGATGATATTTCTATCGTCGGTTATGATGACATCGATTTAGCCTCTTATATGATCCCCCCTTTAACGACTATTCATCAACCCAAAGATGAATTGGGCAAACTTGCTGTAAGCCAATTATTACGTCGTATGGAAGATATTGAAGCACAAGCCAATCTATTAGTGTTAACACCCAAACTGATTGAACGAGGCTCGGTGATAGCTCATAGGAAATAATCTTTTACATTAATAGGTTAATAGGTTGTGTATATATTTCACACAACCTATTTGGTATCCTATAAAAACTGCTATATGGCAGTTTTTATAGGAGCTATTACTATGATCCAGTATGGCAAAGTATTTATGAGCAATAGAACACAAAATGTTCGATTACCCGCTGAGACTCGATTTCCGGATGATGTAAAAGAAGTTTTTGTTCGCGTCAAAGGCAAAGAGAGAATAATCACACCTATACAAAATGCATGGGATAGCTTTTTCTTATCAGAAAAGTCTGTAACAGATGATTTCTTATCTGAAAGGCCTGATCAAGCCACAAGTGAAAGAGGATCCTTTGATGATTAAATACCTATTAGATACAAATTATTGTTATATTCACTATTAAACGCAAGCCTGAGTTTTTATTACCAAAATTCAACCAACATGCTGAACAATTAGCTATTTCTACAATTACACTCGCTGAGCTCATTTTTGGTGCTGAAAAAAGTGTAAATCCAGCCAAAAACTTAGCTACGGTTAACGACTTTGTTTCTCGACTGACTGTTTTATCTTACGATGACTTAGCAGCTTTTCATTATGGAGACATTAGAGCAACACTAGAAAAACAGGGAAAACACGTTGGTGATAACCACTTACATATAGCAGCACATACTAGAAGTAAGGGGCTAATAGTCGTTACCAATAATACTCGAGAATTTGAAAGAGTTGATGGTTTAAGAATTGAGGATTGGACCGTTATTAACTCAGACCCCCAAACTGATTGAACGAGGCCGGTGATAAATTTTATAAAATAACAACAAGAAGATTAACACTATTATTACTGATACTCTCTTTTAAAGAGAGAGTAGTTATTTTATCTAAGTTAACAAAATAAATAATTATAAAATCAATAAGTTAATTTATGTTTTTAAATGATATTATTTCTTATTATTTTGTGTATTACCTTCTATATTTAATCTACTTTTTCTCATCTTTTATCCAATAACCCATGAAAGATGCAAAACTCTATCAGATCTATTATACTCTTATTCTTTCGCATTATCTGTGGCAATACTATTTTTGGTCATTTGGGTCATCATATTAGACTTTTTACGCTAAAACGATAATGTGTCCTTTTGTTTATCGGGCAAGTGTTATCCTCTTTGTGACGATTAATCACTTCCCATTTTGAAAAAATTTGAGAGTATTATTATGTCATTACCTTCTTGTCCTAAATGCAACTCAGAGTATACCTATGAAGATGGGGCAATGTATGTCTGCCCTGAATGTGCCCACGAATGGAACGATGCTGAGCCAACAACTGATAGCGATGAGCTGATTGTTAAAGATGCCCATGGTAATTTATTAGCCGATGGGGATTCAGTGACAGTCATTAAAGATCTAAAAGTAAAAGGTAGCTCAACGCCACTCAAAATTGGTACAAAAGTTAAAGGGATACGTTTAGTGGAAGGCGATCATAATATTGATTGTAAAATTGATGGCTTTGGACAAATGAAATTAAAATCTGAATTTGTGAAGAAAAGCTAATCTTGAATTATCATTAAAATGATTAATAACATTATTTTGATTTCAGAGGCGCTCATTAAGCGCCTTTTGTTTATAGCGATATGATTTATTTATTATCATCAAAGTGATCAAACCCTTTCAGATTAGGGTGCACTTCTTTACCTTCACGTAAATAACGTATACCTTCTGCAATTGGCATAATTTGCCCTATGCAATGAAAGTCAGCGCCCGTATGGGCTAAAGCAATATCTAAAGCCCCACGATTTATTTCAGGCACGGTAAAGCATAGTTCATAGTCTTCGCCACCACTTAATGCCCAAACTTCAGCTTGCTCTTTACTCACCTGTGATTTCATTGCCGCAGAATAAGGCAACGCATCTAAGTTAATACGAGCACCACAACCACTTGCCGTTAAAATATGGTTTAGATCTGAAATAAGACCATCAGAAATATCAATAGCAGCACTTGCTAAAGATCTTAATGCTTGCCCTTGTAAAAGACGAGGCTGCGGACGCAAATGCCTAGTAATAAAATAGTCTCGGCTTTCTGGTTGACTAGGTTGTAATCTATTTTGTAAAACCGCGAGTCCTGCCGCGCTATCACCTAAAAAGCCTGTAACATAGATCCAGTCACCAATTTTCGCCCCAGAGCGTAATAGTGCCATACCTTGAGGAACTAAACCTTGTATTGTGATGGTTAAGCTCAATGGCCCTTTGGTTGTATCCCCACCAATCAATTGAATAGAATAATACTCTGCTAATGCAAATAGAGAGCGACTAAAGGCCTCAAGCCAATCATTATCGACTTTTGGCAATGTTAAAGCTAATGAGGCCCAAGCAGGATCTGCCCCCACCGCGGCTAAATCACTAATATTGACCGCTAATGCTTTATACGCTAAATCTTCAGGGGAAATGGTTGGTAGGAAGTGTATTCCACTGACTAAGGTATCAGTACTAATTGCCACTTGTTGCTTTTCAGGTACAGTCAATATTGCACAGTCATCCCCAATTCCCGTACTCACATCTTTGCGTTTAACTGGCTGAGAAGTGAAATATTGTTTAATGAGGGAGAATTCACCACAAGGCATTATCAATTTCCTATGAAGCAATGCTTATTAAATAAAAGGCCGGAGTAACCGGCCTTGGATTATTAATTTACCATAGAGGAAACGTGAAGAACGTTATTTTTTACGTACAGTTGGTGCAGCTTTATCTAACACGCCATTGACAAATTTATGGCTGTCATCAGCACCAAACACCTTAGCCAATTCAATCGCTTCGTTAATGGCTACTTTATAAGGAACATCTTCACGGAAGCTGAGTTCAAACATAGCTAAACGTAAAATCGCTTTTTCAACTTGGCCTAGCTCTTCCAGTTGACGTGATAAATAAGGCTCCATCGCCTTATCTAAACGTGCTGCATTGATTGCAACACCCACTAAAAGCTCACGGAAATAAGCAATATCTACACCTTGGGTATCCTGCTCGGATAAAAACTCCAATTCCACATCCGCGATGTCATTTCCGGATAATTGCCATGAGTAGATAGCTTGTACAGCACACTCACGAGCACGACGACGAGCAGCAGGTTTCACAAAATTCCCCTTTAGTTAAAACAGATGATTAGCCTTTAATGGCTTTAAGTACATTGATCATTTCAAGTGCTGTCATTGCAGCTTCAGCACCTTTATTGCCCGCTTTAGTACCAGCTCGTTCAATTGCCTGCTCAATGCTTTCAGTAGTTAATACACCAAAAGTCACAGGGATCTCACTTTGCATTGCAACATGAGAAAGGCCAGAGCTGCATTCGCCAGCAACGTATTCAAAATGTGCGGTTCCACCACGGATAACAGTGCCTAACGCGATAACTGCATCATATTTGTCGCTTTCTGCTAATGCTTTTACAGTTAATGGCAACTCATAAGCGCCAGGAACCCAAACGACGGTAATATTTTCTGAGGAAACTTGTCCGATACGCTCAAGTGCATCAACGGCACCTTCTAACAAGCTATCATTAATAAAATTATTAAAACGGGCAATTGCAATCGCTACACGTGCGTTTGGCGCCGCGACAACACCTTTGATTACGTTCATAGGTTACCTTTTTCTCCTATCCGCGGGGCGCGGATTTTATCACATTCTTTCCTTTACTGCGCTCAGTTTTATGATAACACAGCAAAGGAGCCAAAAATCCTTGATAAATCAAGGTAGTTAGTTGGCTGATAACAATGTCGTAACGACAGGGAATAACACACACGGCGCTATTTTACTACAAATAGCGCCATAGACACACATATTTGCATCTATTAATAACGAGGTTTTAAACAAACGCGGATATCAGGGCCGATTTGTTGAAGAGAATCTATTGTAAATTCAGGGGCTTCAGATAATGACGACAGTGGTGAAATGGATAATAAACCTCGAGCATCATTGCCTAAAATTTTCGGAGCAATATAAATGATAAGCTCATCAACAAGACCAAGCTCTAATAGTGCGCCAGCAAAATGTGCGCCACTCTCAACCCATACACTATTAATATTGCGTTTACCTAACTGCATCATTAATAACACTAAATCGACACTACTATTTTTGCCATTAGTAGGAAGCAAAATTTCTGAGACATCACCTTGCCAAGCTTCTTGCTGAGAGTGAGTCCGAGCAAGCAAGCACTCACCTGCAAGTTGTGTAATTTTATAGTCGGGAGTTACCCTATTTTGGCTATCGGTAATAATGCGAATAGGCTGGCGCAATGACTCTAGTGGATAAATCGCTTTTATCTCATCGGATAATGCTTCCCAACGCACATTCATTGCAGGATCATCGGCTAAAACAGTGGCACTCGTTGTTAAAATAGCACTAGCTTGCGCGCGAAAGTTTTGCACATCTTGTCGCGAAGCGTTAGAGGTTATCCATTGACTTTCCCCTGATGCTAATGCCGTTTTACCGTCTAAAGAGGCGGCCAGTTTTAATTGGATATAAGGAAACCCTGTTCTCATACGTTTAAAAAAGCCGATATTCAATTTTTCAGCTTCTTGCATTAATACGCCATGAGAAACATCAATACCTGCAGCGACTAATTTATGTAAACCACGTCCTGCCACTTGAGGATTGGGATCTTGCATTGCAGCAACAACACGTTTTACCCCGGCGTTGATTAAAGCATCAGCACAAGGAGGCGTTTTACCAAAGTGGCTACATGGCTCAAGCGTAACATAGACGGTAGCACCTTTGGCATTTTCACCCGCCATATTTAATGCATTCACTTCTGCATGTGGACCACCTGCATGATGGTGATAACCTTCACCTATAATCTTCCCTTCTTTCACAATCACGCATCCCACATTTGGGTTAGGTGATGTTGTAAAACGTCCTAATGCAGCTAACTCTATCGCTCGACGCATATAGGTTTCATCATTAGCCGGCTCATTGCCCGTAAGATTGTTGCTGTTGTTAATTGTCATCATAGATTTATTATTTATCGTTATTTTCAAATAGTCGTGTGAAGCGAATGATTAATCTTGTAATTTTGCAATTTCTTCGCCAAAATCGCGCACATCTTCAAAACTGCGATAAACCGAAGCAAAACGGATATAAGCAACTTTATCCAGTTTCTTTAGTTGTTCCATAACAAAATTACCGATCTGTTTGGAAGGTATCTCTCTTTCGCCCGTTGCCCTTAATTGTGATTTGATATGATTAATAGCAGCTTCAACATCATCAGAACTCACAGGGCGTTTTTCTAATGCTTTGAGCATTCCTCTACGTAGCTTTTCTTCATCAAAAGGCTCACGGATTTCATCACTTTTCACAACACGAGGCATCACAAGCTCTGCGACTTCAAAGGTAGTAAAGCGCTCATGGCAAACAAGGCATTGACGACGACGGCGCACTTGTGAGCCATCACCAACAAGTCTCGAATCAATTACTTTGGTATCTACGGCTGTGCAAAATGGACAATGCATAGTTATTCCTACTGTTGACAAAACTCCTAAACAGTGTACCTGTTCAGTGAACAAAAAACACCCTGTCAGTCATTAACTGGCAGGGTGTTTGCGATGTTTATGTCAGAAAAACGCTCTATTAAGGTAAGAGTGTTGTCTGATCTGCACCCTCTTTTTCCACTTTTTGAACAATCAGGTGTTCGCGTTTCATGCCCATTTTCAGTGCTAATGCAGAAGCCACATAAATAGATGAAACAGTACCGAATGAAACACCGATTAACATCACTAAAGAGAAGCCTTTAAGCATTGAACCACCAAAGATATAGAGCATCAACACAACTAATAATGTTGTTGCTGATGTCATGATGGTACGGCTTAATGTCTGTGTTAGTGAAACGTTCATGATCTCATAAGAGGTACCACGACGAATTTTACGGAAATTCTCACGAATACGATCTGATACCACGATACTATCGTTCAAGGAATAACCGATAACAGACATCAATGACGCCACAATGGTTAAATCAACCTCAATTTGGAAGAGTGATAAAATACCCAGAGTGATCACCACGTCATGGGCAAGTGAAATAACAGCCCCTAATGCTAGACGCCACTCAAAACGGAATCCAACATAGATCAGAATACAGATAAGTGCAGAAAGTAACGCCATTGCCCCTGTTTGAGCCAATTCACTCCCGACACTTGGCCCAACAAATTCAATACGTTTGACTGTTGCATCATTATCAATTTCAACATTGATAATATCGATGACTTTCTTACCTAATTCTTGACCAGCCTGTCCTTCAACAGGAGGCATACGCACCATAATATCGCGGCTGCTACCAAAGTTTTGTAACAGAGGATCTTTATAGCCGGCGGCTGCCAAGCTATCACGCATTTTATCTAGATCGGCCGGTTGACTGAGATTGATCTCAATAACCGTTCCTCCAGTAAAATCTAATCCCCAGTTAAATCCTTTCACGGAAATGATAGCGATGGATGCTACCAAAAGCAGAAACGAAATAGTAAAGGCGACGTTGTCCCAACGCATAAAGTCAATGACTTTACGACCATGGTTTAATTGTTCAACAGTATAATCCTGTGCCACAACGTGCTCCTTAAATAGACAGTTTCTTGATGCGTTTACCGCCATACAGCAGGTTTACAATCGCACGTGTACCCACAATAGCGGTAAACATGGATGTCGCAACCCCGATAGCAGTTGTGATAGCAAACCCTTTAATGGAGCCAGTACCGACTGCATAAAGGATCACGGCAGTAATTAACGTGGTTAAGTTCGCATCAATAATACTGGAGAAGGCACCTTTATAACCTTCATGGATAGCTTGTTGTACTGAGCGACCATTACGTAACTCTTCTTTAATACGCTCGTTGATCAGTACGTTAGCATCGACCGCAACCGCAAGGGTTAAGACAATACCCGCAATACCAGGCATGGTTAACGTTGCACCGGGTAATAATGACATGACCCCCACAATTAACACCAAGTTTGCTAATAGCGCCGTACTCGCGATCACACCAAATTTACGATAATAAATAATCATAAAGGCAACAGAGGCTATCAGACCCCATAAACAAGCTTCTAAACCTTGAGTTATGTTCTGAAGACCTAATGTTGGCCCAATGGTTCTCTCTTCAACGATTTGAATAGGTGCAATCAATGCCCCAGCACGTAATAACAGAGATAATTGGCGTGCTTCATTCGCATTAGAGATACCAGTAATGCGGAAGTTATTACCTAAACGGGTTTGAATATTAGCCACGTTAATAACTTCTTCATTTTTTACCAAAATTGCGCGATCATTTTCATCACGTTTACCGCTGTCTTTATACTCTACAAAAAGAGTAGCCATCGGTTTACCGACGTTATCTTTGGTAAAGTTAGACATAATAGAGCCACCAGCACTATCAAGTGAAATACTTACTTGAGGCTGGCCGTACTCATCGGCTTGTGACGTTGAATCGGTAATATGGTCACCCGTCAATACAACACGTTTATAAAGAATGGTTGGTCTACCATCTCGAGTGTATTTCACTTCTGAGTCACCCGGGATGCGTCCTGTTTCTAAGGCTGAAGGATCAACATTAGTATTCACTAAACGGAATTCTAATGTTGCTGTTGCACCTAGGATTTCTTTCGCACGAGCCGTATCTTGAATACCCGGTAATTCAACAACAATGCGGTCAGCACCTTGGCGTTGAACTAACGGCTCAGCAACCCCTAATTGGTTGACACGGTTACGTAGGATGGTGATATTTTGTTGTACCGCATAAGTACGCGCATCACGTAAACGCTCGTCGGTAAAAATAGCTTTTAACGAGTTATTATCCCCATTTCTAAAAATGAGATCTTGGTTACGACGCGCAAGATAATCTGATGCTTTAGAACGGTCATCAGCGTTGCGGAAACGGATTTCAACACCATAATTATCCGTTTTGCGGATAGAAGAATATGGAATGCCTTCGTCACGTAATAAAGTACGTAAACTATCAACATTTTGTTCTTGAAGTTTACCTAACGCGGTTTCCATATCAACTTCCATTAAGAAGTGAACACCACCACGTAAGTCTAACCCTAATTTCATCGGCTCACCGCCAATGGCTTCTAACCATTTTGGCGTAGCTGGTGCAAGGTTAAGTGCAACAACGAACTTGTCACCTAACGCAGGTAACAACGCTTCACGGGCACGTAACTGAATGTCAGGGTTACTGAAACGAGCCAAAATCGCACCATTTTCAAGGGCGATTGATTTCGCTTCAATTTTTTCTTTATCTAATAAAGATCGAACTTGATCCAGTGTTTGCTCATTGGCGGCGGTTCCCCGCGCGCCAGTGATTTGAACAGCCGGATCCTCACCATATAGGTTAGGAAGTGCGTAAAGCAGACCGATGAGGATAGCGAATATCAACATCAGATACTTCCACAAAGGATAACGGTTTAGCACGGCAGTTCCCTTTTCCCTTTGGGGAAATCAAATTAAATAGCTTTCATTGTGCCTTTTGGTAATACAGCGGCAACAAAGTCACGTTTGATAGTTACTTCAGTTGTTTCATTCAGAGCAACAACGATATAGCCGTTATCTGAAACTTTAACAACGCGGCCGATTAAACCACCAGTAGTTAACACTTCATCACCTTTACCGATAGATTCCATCAGTTTACGGTGTTCTTTAGTACGTTTTTGCTGAGGACGTAGGATCATAAAATAGAAAATTAAAATAAAGATCACTAACATCGGTAAAATAGACATAAAGCTTGCTTCAGGTGCTGCTTGTCCAGCAGAAGCAACAGCATCAGAAATGAAAAAACTCATTCACTTTTTCCTCATTGTTGTCGATATCGACGATACTCAAGTTATAAGCCCAATATCATACACAGAATTGGGCTTTCTCGTATACATTAATCGCACTTACTCGCACTGCTATTTAGCGGTGGAACTGGTTTACCAATACGTTCGTAGAACTCATGCACGAAATCTTCGAAACGTGACTCATCAATTGCTTGACGAATTTCAGCCATTAGACGCTGATAATAGCGTAAGTTATGGATGGTATTCAGCCTTGCACCTAAAATTTCGTTACAGCGATCAAGATGATGTAGGTAAGCGCGACTATAATTTTTACAGGTGTAGCAATCACAATGTTCATCCAGAGTTGATGTATCTGAACGATGTTTAGCATTACGAATTTTAATGACACCATTTGTTACAAACAGATGTCCATTACGTGCATTTCGTGTTGGCATCACACAGTCAAACATATCGATACCACGACGAACACCTTCAACTAAATCTTCAGGTTTACCTACACCCATTAAATAACGAGGTTTATCCGCAGGGATTTGTGGACAAACATGTTCTAAAATACGGTGCATATCTTCTTTAGGTTCACCAACAGCTAGGCCCCCAACAGCGTAACCGTCAAAGCCGATTTCCACTAGCCCTTTCACTGAGATATCACGTAAATCTTCGTAAACGCCGCCTTGAATAATACCGAATAATGCATTTTTGTTGTTTAATTCATCAAAGCGTTGACGACTACGTTTAGCCCAGCGTAATGACATCTCCATGGAATTTTTAGCATAATCCCAATCTGATGGATATGGCGTACACTCATCGAAGATCATCACAATATCTGATCCAAGATCGTACTGAATTTCCATTGATTTTTCTGGGCTTAAGAAAATCTTTTCACCATTAATTGGGTTACGGAAATGCACACCTTCTTCTTTAATTTTACGCATTGCGCCTAAACTAAAGACTTGGAAACCACCTGAATCGGTTAGAATTGGCCCTTTCCACTGCATAAAGTCATGCAAATCACCGTGTAATTTCATGATCTCTTGACCAGGACGTAACCATAAATGGAAAGTATTGCCTAAAAGGATTTGTGCACCTGTGGCTTCAACTTCTTCAGGTGTCATCCCTTTAACTGTACCGTATGTCCCTACAGGCATAAATGCAGGTGTTTCAACGACACCGCGTTCAAACTTAAGACGACCACGACGGGCATGACCATCTGTTTTATCTAATTCGTATTTCACTCATCCTCCAAGCATCAGAAAAACAGTCCAATGCATAATAAAAACAGCACATTCTAATCATTTGTTAGACGGCTGTATATGTTACATCAACAAAAGCTGTGCTTAGTCAAAGAGATCAAGCAGCAAAATTGACATAACCGGTCATAAAATGAAAAAAAACGTTAAAAAATAGAATAAAGCCCTACTCTTCACCCACTTTTTCATTGATAGCTAAAGGATTACGCGTAATAAACATCGCATCACCATAACTGAAAAAACGATACTTTTGCTCAACCGCTACGTTATAAGCATTCATGGTATTTTTATAACCAGCAAATGCGGAAACCAGCATAATTAAGGTTGATTCTGGCAAATGGAAGTTAGTTATCAAAGCATCAATAACTTGATATTGGTAACCTGGATAAATAAAAATTTGCGTATCATCAAAAAAAGGAGCAATTAATGCATCTTTGGCAGCTTTAGCCGCACTCTCTAAAGAGCGAACAGACGTTGTACCCACGGCAATCACCCGATTACCTCGTGCCTTACAAGCGAGCACGGCATCTACCACCTCTTGAGGGACTTCTGCATACTCGGAATGCATAGTGTGTTCTTCGATATTATCCACACGAACAGGCTGGAAAGTGCCAGCACCAACATGCAAAGTGACAAAGGCCATCTCAACGCCTTTGTTACGTAGTGCTTCTAATAACGGCTCATCAAAATGCAATCCGGCTGTGGGTGCAGCTACTGCACCGGGACGCTCATTATAGACCGTTTGATAAAGCTCTTTATCGGATCCTTCATCTGGACGATCAATATAAGGAGGAAGAGGCATATGACCGATACTATTTAAAATAGTCAGCACATCTCTTTCATCATCAAAACGGATTTCAAATAGTGTATCATGGCGTGCAATCATGGTTGCTTGTACACTTTCGTCTTCCCCTAAAATCAGTGATGCGCCCTCTTTGGGTGACTTTGATGCACGAACATGGGCTAACACACGATGTTCATCTAGCATACGCTCCACTAATACTTCTATCTTGCCACCGGAGGCTTTACGACCATAAATACGCGCGGGGATCACTCTAGTATTATTAAATACAAGTAAATCACCGGCATTGAGTTTATCTAATACATCCGTAAAGACACCGTGAGATAAATTGCCCGTTTTTCCCTCTAGGGATAATAATCGGCACCCACTACGTTGGGGGTGAGGATAATGAGCAATTAAGGACTCAGGCAGGTCAAATCTAAAATCGGATACACGCATAATTAAACGACTACTTTCATAAAAAACAGGCGCACTAGTCTAGTGCTGCATGTTAATCAGTGCAACAAAGAAGCACTTTTTTATTTAAAAAGCGCTATGATAGTACAATGAACTATCTTGCTCACTTACACCTCGCCTTTAGAGCGAAAAGCTCCTTATTAGGCAATATGATGGCGGACTATGTAAAAGGTACGCCGAGTAACGATTACAGCCAAGCGGTAATTGACGGCATTCGCATGCATAGGCGTATTGATGTGCTGACTGATACTCATCCATTAGTTAAACAAGCTCGACAACTTTTTCCGAATGAATACCGCCGCGTTGCACCCATTACTTTGGATATATTTTGGGATCATTTTCTCTCACTACATTGGGATAAATTTGAACCTGACATACCGCTCTTGGAATTTGTTACTTATGTGCGCAATACCATTGAACCGGATTTATGGCGAACTCCGGAAAAATTTCAAGAGCTCAATGAATATTTATGGCCCCAAGCGTGGTTGACTCGTTATGCTGATAAAACTTATATAGCACAGACGTTAAAAGGCATGGCAAAAAGAAGACCGCGTTTAAGTGCGCTTGCAGGCTCTTATATTGCACTAGAAACGCATTATAAAGAGTTAAGTGAGATTTTTTGGCAATTTTATCCACAATTGTTAGAAAGAGCACAACATCATCAGCTGGATGACTGATACATTAAGGCTCTTTTTATTCATCTGTTTGTCATGGTTAAGCATTACATTGAATCGAGCAAACAGAGACTACGTCAATTTATCTTTTTATTGGTAACGATCCGTTAACAAGCGTAGTATTCATTTATAAAGTTGATTAGAATAGATAGTTATACAAGGAGTCATAAATAAGTCATTTTTGTTGTATAAAGTTCATCGTTATAACCTATCAAATAGATTGTTCTGTATGATTTTATCAATAACGATTGATTATTTATGCTGTATACATCATTTAAAAACAGGGCATCACCCTAAATTTAAAAACAGGGTATCCCCTAAATTTACTCTAAATAGTTCGAGTGAACGCAGTCAACAACGCGACAACTTGAAATATGACGAGTATAAACTCTTTCAATTTACAGGAGTACATTATGGTTCTGGTTACTCGCAAAGCCCCAGATTTCACAGCAGCTGCTGTTTTAGGTAACGGTGAAATTGTTAATGATTTTAACCTGCATTCATTTATCAAAGGCAAACCTGCGGTTATTTTCTTCTGGCCAATGGACTTCACTTTTGTTTGCCCTTCAGAACTGATTGCATTTGATCACCGTTTTGAAGAGTTCCAAAAACGTGGTGTTGAAATCATCGGCGTTTCTATGGACTCAGAATTCGTACATAACGCATGGCGTAAAACAGCTATCGATGATGGCGGTATTGGTGAAGTAAGATACCCAATGGTTGCTGATATCAAACACGATATCATTAAAGCATACGGTATCGAACATCCAGAAGCGGGTGTTGCACTACGTGGTTCATTCCTAATCGACAAAGAAGGTGTCGTTCGTCACCAAGTGGTAAACGACCTGCCATTAGGCCGTAATATTGACGAAATGATCCGTATGGTTGATGCACTACAATTCCACGAAGAGCACGGTGATGTTTGCCCTGCACAATGGGAAAAAGGCCAAGAAGGTATGGGCGCATCTCCAGACGGTGTTGCTAAATATCTGAAAGCGAACTCAGGCAAACTGTAATATTCCAGTAAGCTAAACAAATATTTGCTAACAGCCTGTGAAAACAGGCTTTTTTATTAATACTCCATCTATTCTTTTGCCTTTCAACTCAATTTATTAAGATTACTATTTGTACATAACATTATTATTTATTCGCTTAAAGATGATTTTGTGATCATCTCTTCAAAAAAAATTCTCGTCATTAATAACTTCTCTCTATACTTATTGTTACGTAATTGTTAACCACATTAATACTAGCGTATACACACCTACTTTCACTTATCTCTATTGAAACTAACCCACTGTTATTAATGGATATAATCATGATTACTATAAAAAAAACGCACCTGCTGTTACTTACCACACTTTTTTCACCTGCACTCTATGCCGCCTATGAGCCAGCGGTTGAAGCACAACAAGGTATGGTGGTCTCTTCACAACATTTAGCCTCACAAGTAGGAAAAGATATTTTGCAAAAAGGAGGGAATGCCATTGATGCAGCTGTTGCTGTTGGCTATGCACAAGCTGTGGTAAATGCTTGTTGTGGAAATATTGGCGGTGGTGGTTTTATGACTATACACCTTGCTGATGGCACCAATACCTTTATTAATTTTCGAGAAACGGCGCCTACGGCAGCATCTAAAAATATGTATTTAGATAAAGACGGTAACTTGATTAAAGAGGCAAGCCTATACGGCTATCTTGCCTCAGGGGTGCCGGGTACAGTGAAAGGACTTGATGCAGCATTAGAAAAATATGGCACTCTTTCACGCCAAGAAGTGATGGCTCCCGCTATTAAACTAGCCAGAGAAGGCTATATTTTAACCCGTGCTGATACTGACGTATTAGACACCACCACAGAGCGATTTAAACAAGATCCTGAATCAGCAAAAATTTTCTTAAAGCCTGATGGAACACCATGGCAGCCTGGCGATCGCCTCATTCAAACAGACTTAGCCAATACACTTGAACTTATCGCCAACCAAGGTGCTGATGCTTTCTATCAAGGGGAAATCCCTAAAAAAGTAGAACAAGCTTCAAAACAGCATAATGGGTTATTAACCAAAGAAGATTTTGCGAACTTCACTATTACCGAAACACCTCCCATTACCTGTACTTATCGAGGTTATGAATTTATCTCTGCTCCTCCTCCCAGTTCAGGGGGCGTCACTATTTGCCAAACACTGAATATTTTAGAAGGCTACGATCTGAAATCGATGGGTTTTAACTCTGCCGAATATGTTCACACGCTCACAGAAGCTATGCGTCATGCTTATATGGATAGAAACACCTTTCTTGGCGATCCGCAATTTATAAACAATCCAACAGAAAAGTTATTAAGTAAAGCCTACGCCGCAGAGCTTCGCCAACAAATTACACCGAATAAAGCCACCCCATCAGAAAAGGTACAACCCGGTATTGCACCTCATGAAAGCCCTGAAACCACACATTATTCGGTGATTGATAAAGATGGTAATGCCGTTTCAACCACTTACACCATCAATGGTCGTTTTGGTGCTGTCGTTATCGCACCGGGGACTGGCTTTTTCCTCAATAATGAGATGGATGATTTTACAACTAAAGTTGGCGAGAAAAATCTTTATGGCTTAGTACAAGGTGAACGAAATAGTATTGCCCCATTAAAACGTCCACTGTCCTCAATGAGTCCAACCATTGTGACTAAAGATGGCAAACCCTTTCTTGTATTAGGCTCACCGGGAGGCTCTCGTATTATCTCAATCACCTTACAAACGGCACTTAATATTATTGAGTTTGGTATGTCCCCCCAAGAAGCCGTCAATAGCCCTCGAATTCATCATCAATGGCTACCTGATGAGGTTTATTATGAACAACGAGGATTATCAAAAGATACCTTAGAAAAACTTTCTGCCATGGGATATAAAATGGTCGAACAAACGCCATGGGGCGCGGCTGAATTGATTATGGTCGGCCTTCCAGGAGAACAAGGAGTGATCCCTGCTTCGTCAGGTAATGATTCTGCTGTTTCAGGGGCGATACGCGAAGGTTATCTTTATGGTTCAAATGATGTTCGACGTCCAGCAGGTAAAGCCGTGGGCTACTAACCATAAAATTATATAATACCATTGGCAAAAGAAACCTTCTCTTTATTAGACAAGGTTTCTTTTTTTATGAAAATGATCTCGTCACTGT
>NZ_CAWPAV010000209.1:0-6339 GCF_963885725.1 Proteus sp. G4380 | reverse complement strand
TAATTATAGGAATAAAGTACTTCCTATATAAAATATAAGAAGCACTTTAGTACTTTAAAAATGATCAAATGTCACCGCTTTATCAAAAGATAATTTACCTAATCGTGGAAAAGGTTTTCCTTTACCTTTACCAATGGCAATCATTAAACAGATAGCATAGTGATCAGGCAAGTTAATTGTTTTTGCTACCTCTGCAAAATCAAACCCATCCATAGGACAAGAATCAAAACCGCGCTCTTGTGCTAATAACATCAGTGTTTGAGCAAACAAACCCGCACTACGCATAATCTCATCCCGTTGTACTTGTGGTTTATTACGATAATAACTATCAACAGCACTGCACATAATATCTCTGACTTCAGGGGTAGCATCTTGCCAAATTGTTTTAACTTCACTCTCCCAAACATTGAGATCTGCACATAAAACAATCAGCATAGCAGAGTCTGTTATTTGAGGCTGATCCCAACCCACTTTTCTTAATGCTTGACGTTGCTTAACATCATCAACAACCAAAAGACGCCAATGCTGCAGATTAAATGCACTTGGCGTATATTGTAACGCATCTTCAAGTAAGGCTTTTTTCTCTTCTTGTGGTATTTTGAAATCAGCATCAAACTGTTTTGTTGCACGACGGTTTTTTACTGCATCAATTACATTCATTATTTTCCATCCATTTGCTAATCATTGACATTTATTTATCTATTATAGAAGAAATGCGTTTAGTGTGCAGACTGTGCTATTATTTCTAATTATCTTTGTTAATTAATCAGTTATAACGAAAAAACCACTTGTTAATAACAAAATATCATTACAATAGTATTATAAAATATACGATAACCCTTTATTTTTCCTATTTGTTTTTAAGCGTAAAAGAAGGCGAAAACAATTGATTTAAGCCTAACACTTAAATTTGAAAAAAGGGTATCATCAAAGGCTACTATTCAATATAACAGACCTTGCAAAGTATATTAACCCTATGAAATTAAATGATGAATTAACTAATTCTATCGCATCAGTCACAGAAGCTGCTGCTATTGCGGCTATGCCATGGGTAGGTAAACAAGATAAAAATGCGGCAGATGCTGCCGCAGTTGCCGCCATGCGAGAGCGCCTTAATAGCCTTAATATCAATGGCCAAATTGTTATTGGTGAAGGTGAAATTGATGAAGCACCTATGCTCTATATTGGCGAACCAGTAGGCAACGGCCAAGGTGAAAAAATAGAAATTGCCGTTGATCCTATCGATGGAACTCGCATGGTCGCTACCGGTGAAAATAATTCTTTGGCTATTTTAGCTGCAGGTTTTGAAGGTAGTTTTTTACAAGCACCCGATATGTACATGGAAAAACTGGTTGTCGGTAAAAAAGCAGCAGGTGTGATCGACCTTAACCATTGCCTTGAATATAACCTTGATGCTATTGCACAAACATTAAATAAATCATTAAGCCAGTTAACACTCGCGATTTTAGATAAACCGCGCCATCACGATATTATCATTGATTTGCGTAATAGAGGTATTAATGTCATCACTTTGCCGGATGGCGATGTGCTTGCTTCTTTATATGCCACAATGCCTAATAATCCTATTGATGTTATGTACGGGATTGGTGGTGCGCCAGAAGGTGTAATTAGTGCCGCTATTGCTAAAGCTTTAGGTGGTGATATGCAAGCACGCCTTATTACCCGCGATATTGCTAAAGGTAATAATGCAACAAATAGAGAAATTGCAGCACAAGAAATCTCTCGATGCCATAACATGGGAACTGATGTTAATATTACATTGCCACTTGAAATATTGGTGCGCCATCAGGATGTTATGTTTGCAGCAACCGCAATTACTGCCGGTGACCTATTATCCGGTGTCACTGAACAAAGCGATTATTTGCGTACACACTCGTTAGTGATTAATGGCTCCACACACTCATTACGTTATATCGAAAACTATCATTTACGCTAACACGAGAATAACAACTAAAAAAGCGACACGGGCTTACGTGTCGCAAAATGTATTCAAGGGGTATTTATAGTTATAATTAATTCATGCTAATAAATTAGCTGGATTATCAATACACAGCTTATCTATTATCGTCTTATCAATGCCACGCTGTGCTAATAATGAAAGAAAAACGTTAGGCACAAACCCCCAACCATTTCCGCCATTTTTTGCCCACATCTGTTTTAAAAACACATCATGACTTAATACAATTTGGTTACCATAACCTCTTTCTATTAAGGTTGCGACAGCTTCAACCGTATCCATCACACTGGGTGCCGCGCCTTCTTTAGGGAAAGAAATATCAAGACCTATCATGTCAAATTCAAGCCAAACACCTCGATCAAGCATTTTGCATTGATAATCGATATCTTTACCAGAAGGATCTGAATGGGCTAACGATATTTTGGCTGGATCACACCCCATTTCTGTTAAAAGAATATCTAATACTTCATCACCACGGCGTTGCCAACCTGGCATATGAATATTCATTGAGGCATAAGGGTTATTATTTTGAGCCAGTGCAGCGGCACGTAAACTATTTTTTTCACCATCTGTAAAGAAAGGAGATACACCAATTTCGCCAATCATACCAGCACGAATATCTGTACCGTCAATGCCGATATTTAATTCATCATCGATCATTTTTGCCATCGCATCAATATCATCAGCTAGGCGTTTTCCTTCAAATTTCTCAATATAAAGGCCGGAAGAAGCAACGACATTAATCCCCGTTAATTCTGCAACTTGTTTTAATTTTCTAATATCACGACCAATTGACGATGAACCTGTAGCATCAACAATCGTTTTGCCCCCAAGCTCTTTAAAATTATTTAATTCAAAAATAACGTCTTCAATGGGTTTTTTATCCATATTATCGCAACAACAATATGGATCGTATTTTAGTCCCCACTGAATATCTGCACTGACTTTTTTATCTACTAAAACGTGTGAGAATTCATAAAAAGGTTCATCAACAACGCCAGATAAATCATTAAATAAATGTTCGTGAGGTAGTGTCAGCCCCATATCCGCTTTTTTAACCGGACCCGTTACCGTTTGAATATAACCTTTCATGATTATGCCCCTGCTCTTTTTACTGATTTAGTCGCTTTAAACTCAGGAATGGTAGTAACAATGGCGCCGACTAAGGCAAATAACGTACCGATGATTGTGACTAAATAAACAGTATTTCCTAACGAAGGTAATAAGAGGTCAATTAATACTGAACCCAGTAATTGGCCCGCAGTTGATGCAACACCTAACATCAGTAACCCTAAGCCTCGTACTAAAATAGCCATTAATGCAATAGACATTAACCCTAAAGGCCCACCTAAATACATCCACCATGTAGCAGGAAGCTCCAGTGTTATATGCCCTAACGCCATACGTACTACTAACGCAATCGTTAAAACAGTAAATCCAACAATAAAGTTCCAAGTAATAGAAACCATCATCGAACCTGTTGCTTCAGCCACTTTTGAATTACCTGCTGGTTGCCATCCCGCTAATAAACCCGCTAAAAAAGGTAGAATAGCTAAGTAAATAAAAGAGGTTGAATGCCACTGTGGAGAAACGACAAAAAGAGTAGCAACAACAGCTAATACGGCACCTAATACACGATATGGGGTGAAGTATTTCTTCTCATCCACACCTATACCAAAGCGGTCACATAATAAACCTGATAATAACAGTGCTGAAATTAATGCTGTTTGGAATGTAGCTATTCCTAATGCACTGGCTGATGCTCCTTCAGAAAAAACCACCATTGCGCCACAGAGGCCAGCAAACCAGTTCCATAATGGAATTTTACGTGTTTTAATTAATGTCGGAATAGAAGCAAATTGCTGACGATATTGTTTTTTGGACATAATGATAAAAAACATGACCACTAAACCACTGGCAAAAGAGATAACTGCACTAGCATTACCGTCTTTTAATACATGTCCCAGTTGCCCATTCACCGCAGACTGCATTGGTGATAGCATCCCTGCTAACACAGTTGCTACCATCAGCAAGGGTGTTGATAAATTTTTTGTACTCATAAGATGTTCCTTTTGGATTATTGACTATGAGTGATTTCTTTTTTATTTTTCAAGTAATCGGTTATTTTGTTATTAGCGCAGAGTGTATCTCCGCGCTTTTTTACTTTTCTTACTGCTATTGTTATTAAGAACTAACGTGCGATTTGCTTTAGAATATTGACCCACATATCAGCATAATGTGGCCATGCTAAAAACTCTTTGCTCCCCCAATGCGGTGAACAGTCACTCATAAAACAAGCTGTTTTTCCTTTTTCAAATTGACCAAACACCAGTAGTGGATCTTCGCCAATATTCAAAACCGTTTCAGTGTTATGTTTAGCGAACACTTTGTTATAACCAAGGAACATCGGCCATTCACTAAAACCTTTTATCGTGGCATGCTCTGCATTAACTGGAGTTGCGAATACTCCTTCTGGGGCTTCCACACGATCGTCACCCTCTAACATTTCAACAGGTAACACTTGTGCCAATAAGGTATTTTTATAGTTTGCTTTCGCTTCAATACCCATAAATGATAGATAGCCGCCAATCATTAATAAGCCACCACCATTAGCAACAAACTGTTTAATTAGCCCTAATGCATTTGGAAGTACTTTCATGTTGTAGAAAGTATCGTTTTGCAAGAGGAAAGTATTAGCACCAATATCACTGATCACGATGACATCATATTTTGCTAATTCTTCATCAGTCTGAGGAAATGCGACCTGAACGGTATGTGCAGGCATATAATCAACTGCTACCCCTTTTTCCCTTAAACAATTTAATAAAAAAGTGGCACCTTCCTCATATTTACTAGAAGTGAAACTGTCGTAGCCTTTTGAGTGGATCATATGAATGTGCCATGACTCACCAATAAATAAGATTTTCATTTTTTTTCCTCTTTCAAAAAGATTATTTATTCAGGGGATTGAGTGACAATCTGTGAATATGTTGTTTGATTGATGCGATGCATGACATTAATATCTTCAGGCATTTCTGAAGCATTACTCGTCTCAACAGCTAGTGATGCAAAAGCTGATGCATAGCGTAACGCGTAAGAAAACTGCTTTCCTTTTGCTAGTGAGGCTGCTAGTGCACCATTAAAAGCATCACCAGCGCCCGCTGTATTTTTTACCACCGCAGGATAAGCTGGTGAGTAAATATATTTATAACCGTCATAAGCTAATGAACCTTTACTACCTAAAGTAATGACAACTTTATTAACACCTTTTTGATAAATAGCATTGGCTGCATTTTTAGCAGATACTAAATCAACAACTTCAATACCTGATAATAAGCTGGCTTCTGTTTCATTAGGTGTTAATATATCTAACATTGGCAATAACTTATCAATAATTTTATTGTAAGGTGCAGGATTTAAAATAATAGGAATATTATTTTCATTTCCGATTGAAATAATTTCCTTTAATGCTTCAATATTAGTTTCTAATTGCAATAAAATTATATCGGCATCTATAATTTTATCTTTTTGTATTTTTACCTCATCAGAAGAAATATCCATATTAGCCCCTGAATAAATAGAAATAATATTTTCACCACTCTCTTCTGACACAAAGATTGATGCTGTTCCAGTTTGATGATTTTCAGTTTGATATATCGTTGATGTTTTTATTCTTGATGACGATATAAAATTTACTGCATAATCACTAAACTGATCAGTACCGATTTTGGTGATAAAATGCACCTGTGCATCAGCATAACTTGCCGCTAATGCTTGATTACATCCTTTACCTCCTGGTGAGAAGATAAATTTATTCGCCAATAAAGATTCCCCGGTTTCTGGCAGTCTGGGCAAATAACTAATCATATCAACATTAAATGAACCTAATACACATACTTTATTTACTGCCGGCTGCCCCGCTAAATTAATTTTATCAATTTGATCATTACATTCTAAAAATTGTATGATTTCTTTTTTGGCAACTTTGTCTAATGTTTCAAATTCAATAAAGGCCCCACCATGGCATCTTTTAATTATTCCTTTCTCAGCCAATGTATTTAAATCTGATCGTATCGTTTCTTTGGTAACACTAAGCTCTTTTGCTAAAACAGAAACTTTTACTGCACCATGACCTTTGATCAGATTAACAATTTTTTTATGACGCTCTGCTTTCATTTAATGTTACCTCTATGGCAACAACTTTAATTTATTAGTTGTTATGGGATTGTGATTACAATCATATGTTATTTATTAAAAGCAAAAAAAAGCAGAAACACAAAAATAAAAAACAAAAAAAAGCAGAAATAAATAATGATAGTAATAAGATTACTTAATATATAGAAGCCATCTCCCCTCTCATT
>NZ_CAWPAV010000208.1:0-7590 GCF_963885725.1 Proteus sp. G4380 | reverse complement strand
TTTTTTGAAATATAATCATTTTTATTCCAATAGACTCTATCTTAGAAGGTATCCATTTACCCACAGAAAAACATTAAAAAGATTTATCATTAATAATTTAACTTAGTATAAGAGATATATTCAAAATACAATTAATTCTGATTTTTTCGTCTCTTTCTACACATTTATAATGCTCATAAAGCAATCACTACCCATCTAAGCTCGCTTAGGGATAGTGATTGCAAGCCTAATGAGTGCAACATAACTCGACAGTCAATATCGCTATAGCGATCATTAAGGGAAAACATCCCCTTAGCCTGACCTAAATAGGTTGCTTATTTAAGGACTTTTTCTTGTAAGAGGTAAAGGTTAATACAGAAATGCGTCTAGTGCTTTTTTGGCTAAAAGATTGCTTCGTCGACTTAGCGGTTTGCCACTTTTGACCGACGTTGAAGTAATACAGTCCTCAAAAAACCAGTAAATGGGTGTGTTTAAGAACTTAGCTAATAGCACTAGATAAGTAAGATCTATTTTGTTTAACCCTCGCTCATAGCGTGAGAATTGTTGTTGGCTAACCCCTAGTTTTGCCGCCAATTGGCTACCTGTGTAACCTAACTCTTTACGCCTTTTTTGTATGCGCTTACCTACCAGTGCATTGACATCAATATTTGCACGACGATATTTCACCATGATATTTCAACCTTTTATTATTATGGTAACGTTAGAATCAACGCGCCAGAGCCAGAAAAATACCCTGGAGCAACATGTCCATTGGTTCTCAATTTAGAACTCACTTGTATAGAAACCATTTTGCCTTTAGCGACAAAGATAGCCTCTCCCTCTTCGCCAGATTTATCATTAATATATAAATCAGCATATAAGCTATTGTCATTACGTAGTGGGACTTGACGATTATTCATTCCTGTTGCAACAACCTGTAAAGAGACATCACGATTACACGTCACATTCACAGTTTGAGAACGAACCGCATTGTCTAATTCATTTTCCCCCACATTGCCGTAATCCAACTCAACAGAATGGGCTAACACATCACAATGTCCAACAGGAGGGGGAGCAATTGCACAAATAGAACCCGGTAATAAATAGCCATCTTCAGCAAAACCATAAGCATTTGGCTGATAAAATATACCAACGCACTCTTGTATGGTTGATGTATCAACATATCGATGAATGGCAACTCCTGGGCCATAAGGGAATCCTCCTAATTCTTTCATAACAGCAATACGTAGATCTTCCATTCTTCGATATTTATGCCCATCACTTAAAATAGTTCTGGTCGCTGAACCTCCAGACTGGTTAGGCTGATGACGATGGTTTATGGTTATATAACAAGGTTTTTTTTTATAACAAGGATTTAAAGCCGTTGGTGGCTCGGGATCCCAACGCTGGATAATAAAAGTGTAATCAGCCCCTGTCCCCTCATTACCCACAGGTTTTGATTCTGTAATATAAGAAAAAATAGCGGCTATAGAGGAAGCTGGATATATCAACATGCTAGTAAATAAGTAAAAGATTAATTGGCGCTTAGGTATAAGCATATAAACCTCAAGTCAACATTAGTCATAATTTAAATGGAATGTAGCAATGGCGCTAAAAGGCCCCCGTTTTATTGATTGATTAGCAATTGCGGTAGGTTCTGCTTGTATAAAAGCACTAAACCTCAATGTGTTATTAGTTGAAAGTAAAGCCATATTTTTTGATGGCTGATTAATGGGTAAGAGGACTCCATCGCTATCTTCTAGACCAATAGCAATACCAGAGGCTCGACTTATTGGACTCAATGCTAGAAAACCTTTCCCTGCCATCGCCTTATTTTCATCACCTTTAAATGTGATGGAAACTTTGTTATTCATAGAGAGATCGCACTCCGATAGATGGATCTCAAATTGCTGGCTTTTGGCCCTTTCTACTCCATTGTAAAAAGCACTATCAGTCACTTTATCCAGCGTGATGACAATAATTTCATCACCGGGTTTTATTACACATGGCTCATCAATTAACTCACCATGAAAACGCATATTAGGATCAGCATTAGCCATAGCTATCACAGCGGCAAAGATTGCAGTACTCAGAGATAATCTTTGTAATATCATCCCGATACTCCTATTGATATTCAGCAAGTAGCGTTGCTGTTGCCTCAAATGCACCTTTTGTTAAGGTACTTCCTGATTTTTTTACAGGCACAGCTAAAATAATCGGCGGTTTATCAGAGGTAATAACAAACCGTTTATTTAAAATAAATGGCTCACTATCTATCGTGAGATGTACGGCTAAATCCGTTATATTGGTTTGTAAAGCAGCCGCATCAAATTGGCTTGCAGAGCCGATAATGGATAAACCTAATGCCCAACCTTTTGCATTTTCTTCACACTGCAACGTGTAATTGACGGTCTTTGTATAATTAATGCCATCGATGCGACTCGTTCCCAGTTGGTGACCAAAATTAACATCAATCATGTCATTGTTTTGGATCACACAAGGAGGGGGAATAAATAGTGTGCCAAATAATCTCAAATTATTTTCGCTGTTAGTGATTGTCGCCTTATTTGCCGTCTCATCAGCCATTAATGAAAATGATGAAAGTAACGTTATGAAAAAGAATATCCTCTGTTTATTAAACATTCCCGTTATCTCCTCACTGATATTCCATGCGCAATGTCGCTGTGGTAGAAAAGTCTCCTCCCACAAGAAGAGTAGAAAAATCACGCACAGGCACCGCTTCCAATACAGGAAAATCGGGATAAGTAAAATTAATTGCCTGCCCTAACTTAATTGGTTTATTTTGATACAAAATACGTATACCTAATCCGGTAATATTGGTCATTAATGCATTGGCATCAAAAAAAGTACCATTCCCCTCGACAGAAAGTTTTAGTGTATTAATGGGCATTTGTTCACAACTTGGATGATAATCAACCAGACGTTTGTAATTTAAGCCATCAACTCGTGTACTTAGCACATCACCGAAATTCACTTCTACCGTTTTGCCCTCATTGATCATGCAAGGAGGGTGAGCGATAACGTACCCTTTTATATTGATAGGGATCGGATAAATAGGTGTAATAGGCGAATTTTGTGATAGTCCCGTACTTGACAAAACCGGTGTCACAGCAGTTACATTTGTTGTGATAAAAAAGCTCAATAGTACCAATATTGATACAAGACTATTTTTATTAATCTGCTGTTTCATAAATATACCTATTAATTTCCTTGGTCTGTTTCTATCACCTTACATTCACGACTATCGCAGCTAAATTTCAATCTTGGACGACCACCGTAATCATTGATGTAACTTAATACCGGAGAAGCCCCCAGCGTAGAAACCGTTAAATTGAGTTTTTCCTGCCCTCGAGGCGCTACCATGATAGGGGTAAATCCTTCTAAGCTTTTCCCTTTCAGATCCGTTAGACCATCAACAATAGTGATATAATAGGGTGTGGGATTATGCACAACATAACTCTCCCCCTGCTTTGTTAAGGTAATTTTTTCCTGCCATGGATTACTTAAATCAGTTTGGGTGGCATAAATAGATTTTGGTCGATAGAACAATTTTATCCGCGTTTGTAGTGCAATTTGTAATACGTTGGGTTTATCACTACGTGGAGGGATCTCACGTAAATTAAAATAAAAAACACTCTCTCTATCTTGAGGTAGTTGTGCAATATCAGGTAATGATTGCACTTTCACTTGGCTCTTATTCCCAGGTTCAATACGCTGAATAGGAGGTAATACAATAAGAGGTGTTTCTATTTTTTCTCCTTGCTCGTTCTCTAGCCAACCTTGAGCTAAATAAGGTAATTCTTTGTTTTGATTACTTATACTCAGACTTACTGATTTATCAGCACCATTAAAAATAATACGTGTACGATCTAAAGCGATTGTCGCACCAACTTGCGACGTAAACACCATTCCAGTTAATAAGGTGGTAGTTACCATAAATAAATGTTTAGATGCCATCATCTTTAATTACTCTTCTCTCTATTAATCAATTATTGTTATTACTTAGCGTTATTTACTAAGGAATGAATGTTGAGGTAATGCTTGCGTTTTATCTGTTTCCAGGAATGATGTTGAAATAGTCGGCTGTCTTTGAAAGCAAGTTAAAAGCAGTGATGTGATCAGTTGTGTATCCGCCAATTTAGGAATGGATAATTGGCATTGGTTTTTACCATCCCAATGTACATACAAGACATCGCCTGAATTAATACCGCTTAAATAAACCTTTCCACCGTCGTTAAAAACACCTAATTCTCGACCATTAAGCGTTGTTACTGTCGCTGCAAATGGCGGAGCGCCTCCTTCAGCCAACTGTACTGTTGCCATCGCTTTGTGTCCGGCAATCACATCAAATTGACGATAGCCAATAGCGCCTTCAGTCAAAGTTAATTGATGAATAGAACGTAGTGCTTCAACATTGTCTGGTAGCTGTTTAAGATCGATAGAAGCACTGCCTCGATAATAGTGATTAATATCGGGGATCACCGCCTTGCCAAAAATATTGGTATGAGATATGGCACTAAGACTTTTTACCGGGACATCAGAAACACCTTGAGTATCAATTAACAAACGGGTTGCCCCCGGCATATTGCTACGGTGAAAATCCCCGCCTTTAGTGGTTAATGTTGCCCCACCTTGGAAAGATAAAGATGCCGAAGTATAGTCGCCGTTAATATGACTGGCTGAAGCCGTTACTAAAGCAACATCACCATAATGTGTAAAGAAACCATCCGCCGATGGTTTACCTCGACTACTAACTCCTGCACTTAGACGATAATTATTGTTATCATCAATGCGATCGAAATAGCTGACATTATGTGAGTTACCTTCTTTATTTATGACCGAGTTATAACTTATCGTTGCTCTATCACGCCAAGGCAAATTAATGTTGAAATACACGCCGTTGTCATGATTGCCATTAAAACGATTACGATAAGCGGATAAGCTAATGTTAATGTTTTTAAACTTCCCGATAGCGAGATACTTTGATAAAGAGAAGTTGTAATAGTCGTTATTCGGTCTATCCCAATACCTTTGATGGTTATAATTTATATAGGTACTAAGTCCCCATTGAGGAAATTGTTTACTCAGTGTAAGGGTATAAAGCTCTTTATTATTTTCTTGTGCGCCATAGCGATAACGCCTATCTAAATATTGATCCATACTCATAAAATGACGATCAGAGAATCGATAGCCTGCAAAAGTGATTTGCCCATCAATAGATTCAAAACGCTTTGAATAGCTAATTCGATATGAACTGCCATGATTGTGTTTATTCTCATTAGCGAAGGTTGCCCATGAATGAGTCGTATCAAAAGAGATAGCACCTAACATCATTAGATCTCGTCCAAAACCTAGCGAGGCCGAGTTATAATCCTTAGAAACTAAAGTGCCACCAAAAAGAGACCAACCATTATTCACTCCCCAAGAAAACTCTCCCATTGCAAAAATAGGCCCTTCAGTTTTATGATCTAATCGAGAAGGCTTACCCGCAGATACTTTATATTGAAGGCGTCCCGGTCTTGTAAGATAAGGAATATTGGCTGTATCAATTTGGTATTCTTGTATTGTTCCGTCCTGCTCTTCAATACGAACATCCAAGCGTCCACTTACCGCATCATGCAGATCTTGAATACGAAATGGCCCAGGCGCGATTTGTGTCTCATAGATAATCCGTCCTTGTTGACTCACAGTGACTTTTGCATTCGTTTTTGCAACTCCCGTGATCTCTGGAGCATAACCTCGTAAATTAGGGGGCAACATTTGCTCATCCGTAAGTAAACTTATTCCCGTAAAACGGAAATTATCTAATAGGTTTGAACGTAAGTAAGTCTCCCCCATGACTAAACGGGCGCCCCATTTCGTTATCGCTCGATAAAGATAGAATTGATCCCAATTCCAGTGATTTTCTGTGCTATGCAATACACCTGTAGTGTGCTCATAACTTGCTTGCCAATCTGCCCGAAAACGCCAAACACCTAAATTTGCCCCCGCCGTACCATTTGCGGTGATCTGCTGTTTCTGCTTGCCATCACTAGGCGCTCTGACATTGGCATTAACGTTATAATCAAACAATAATCCAGCAATACCTTCGTCCCAAAAAGAAGGCGATTCCCAATTCGGTGATGAATACTCTAGATAAGCTTGAGGAAGAGTAATAAAAAAAACCCCACTACCTAAATCTGTCCTCAGGCTCATACCTGGTAACGATGCCTCATTAAGGCAATTACCCTTATCTTTCCAAGTTAACTTTTTTAACCATTCTGGTCTGAGTGCAAACTGCTTAACTAATATGGGTGAGATACAAGGTTCGCTTGCCTTGGGATCATCTTTGGGCACAATATAGTCAACACGATAAGTTCCACTTAATTCATTGTTATTAATATTAATAATTAACTCATACTTGCCAGGAGTAATATATCCCGCTCGGGAAAAGCTTGATAAATCAATATTTCCTCGATCTTTTAAGTCAAGAATATCTGAGTTAAATTCAATATCTTTGCTAACAGCAAATGACTCGCTGGCAATACTTGCCATCCCTATAATCACGAAATAGATCAGTGTGGTAGCAGAACGACCTCTGCACTGCTTACTTTTATGTTTAACATTTAAATCAATCGTCTTGAATAATTTAGCCATAAGTAAACCTAACTAATCCATTTAGTGATATTCGAGCCCAAAACAGTCAATTATCGGTAATGCCCCTACGGATGAAATATCACTATGTTTGATAATCCTTTTGTATTTATAAAAAGAGCGCGTTTTACTATTACTCACCATCGATATCTAGCGCGATGACAAAAGTGTCCTAACGATAAGAAAGCTCATCAGTTAACAAAGCCTTGTATATCCTTATACAAAGCTTTATTTGACGACTATTATTGATAAGATAAAGCAAAAGTGGCTATTGCTGTAAAATCACCAGGAATAGCAGCTTTTGAGGAAGATCCTTGTAAATAAGCGGCAAAATTTAAGTCATTGTTACCGTCATTCAATGTTTGGGCGGCACTTGCTTGACCTAATTTGATTTGTTCACCACCTGCATTGGTGATAACAACAGCTGCATTTTTGGCGATCCCTTCAATACCTAAAGCCCCCTCTAAAACATCAGGAGCTTCAGCACCGGTAAAGGTTGTTTTGACTGTTTTATATGTCTCAGTAGAACACTGTAATAATTTGATTTTAAACATTTTTGATGCACTACGGCCACCGTCTTTCAGTGCGCTAGATGACACTTGACCTAATGGAATACGTTGAGCACCTGAATCAGGATCGATAGAACAAGGAGCATCAATAATTGAACCATAGAATTCAACAGTACCATGCCCTTGATCTGCCGCTAATGCAGAGCCCGCAATGATAGATAAGCCTAACCCTAAAACTAAATGCAGTTTTTTTAATTTCATTTTGTTTTCCTAAAATATAAAAGTTAAATAAAGTATAAAAGCAACAACATTCAATTAAGAAAAATAATCCCATACAGGCGATACACTTCTCTTTTATGAATAAGATACGCAATGAATTTGGTATATCTTGATATATTGTAAAAATTAATCTCTATAATTAATCATCAATACATAAAATAAATAATAA
>NZ_CAWPAV010000207.1:0-28075 GCF_963885725.1 Proteus sp. G4380 | reverse complement strand
ATTCAATAATAATATAATTATTGTTGTGCTAATTTCACCCAGGTTTTAATAACGGTATCTGGGTTTAAAGATAAGCTATCAATACCCTCTTCCATTAACCATTGTGCAAAATCTTCATGGTCAGAAGGGCCCTGTCCGCAGATCCCGACATATTTACCTTGACGTTTCGCTGATTGAATTGCCATAGATAATAGCGCTTTTACCGCATCATTACGTTCATCAAACAGTGATGAGACGACACCAGAATCACGATCTAAGCCCAATGTTAACTGAGTCATATCATTAGAGCCGATAGAGAAACCATCAAAATGAGCCAAGAATTGATCGGCTAATAAAGCATTGGATGGAATTTCACACATCATAATCACTTTTAAGCCATTCTCACCACGTTTTAAACCATTACGTGCTAACTCATCTATCACTTCTTCTGCTTGGCGCACCGTACGTACAAATGGGATCATCACTTCCACGTTAGTTAATCCCATCTCATTACGCACACGTTTCACTGCTTCACACTCGAGTGCAAAACAACGACGGAAATCATCCGATACGTAACGACCCGCACCACGGAAACCTAACATAGGGTTTTCTTCATCAGGCTCATAGCGATCGCCACCGACTAAGTTTGCATACTCATTTGATTTAAAATCAGACAAGCGAACAATGACACGTTTTGGCCAGAATGCTGCAGCGAGTGTTGCGATACCTTCGGTTAATTTACCAATATAATATTCAACAGGTGATGCATAACCCGCCATCATTTCATCAATTTCAGCTTTTAGTGCATCTGTTTGATCTTCGTATTCGAGTAAAGCGCGAGGATGCACACCAATCATACGGTTGATAATAAACTCTAAACGCGCAAGGCCTACCCCATCATTTGGTAACCCAGCAAAGTCAAAGGCGCGATCAGGATTACCGACGTTCATCATGATTTTTAAGCCAAGTTCTGGCATGTTATCGATTGCGGAGCTTTGAATAGAAAAATCGAGTTTCCCATCATAAACAAATCCGGTATCCCCTTCAGCACAAGAGACGGTGACCACTTGCCCTTCGCTAATACACTCCGTCGCATCGCCACAACCTACCACTGCTGGAATACCTAATTCACGAGCAATAATTGCCGCATGACATGTTCTTCCACCACGATTAGTCACAATCGCAGAGGCTTTTTTCATGATAGGCTCCCAATCAGGATCTGTCATATCGGTGACCAACACATCACCCGCCTCTATTCTATCCATCTCACTTAAGTTATGGATAACTTTAACCGTACCACTACCAATACGATGACCAATTGCACGACCTTCTACAATCACAGAGCCTGTTTCATTTAACTGATAGCGTTCCATAACTTGTTGGTTAGAACGAACTGTTTCTGGACGCGCTTGAACAATATATAGACGACCATTATGACCATCTTTAGCCCACTCGATATCCATTGGACGTCCATAATGTTGTTCAATCAATACCGCTTGTTTTGCTAGCTCTTGCACTTCATCATCAGTTAAAGAGAAACGATTGCGCAATGCTTCTGGCGTATCTTCAATACGGACTTGTTTACCATGCTCAATGCTATCGGCATAAACCATTTGGATCTTTTTAGAGCCTAGGTTACGGCGCACAATTGCCGGTAAACCTTTCGCCAAAGTTGGTTTATGAACATAGAATTCATCTGGGTTAACCGCCCCCTGAACCACCATTTCCCCTAAACCATAAGCAGAGGTAATAAAGACTACTTGATCAAAGCCTGATTCAGTATCAATAGTAAACATCACCCCTGATGAAGCTAAATCAGAGCGAACCATACGTTGGACACCTGCAGATAAAGCAACACCGCGGTGATCGTAGCCTTGGTGAACACGATAAGAGATTGCGCGATCATTAAACAGTGAAGCAAACACATGTTTAATCGCAACTAAAATTGCATCGATACCTTGAACGTTTAAAAATGTCTCTTGTTGGCCGGCAAAAGAAGCATCAGGCATATCTTCAGCGGTTGCTGATGATCGTACTGCAAATGAGGCTTCAGATTCACCTTCACTTAAGGTCTGATAAGCATCACGAATATCTTTCTCAAACTGAGGGGTAAAAGGTGTATCAATCACCCATTGGCGAATTTGGTTACCCGCTTGTGCTAATTGATTAACATCATCAACATCAATACTATCGAGCAGCTCATAAATACGCTGATTAATACCACTTTGTTCCAGAAAATCATTAAACGCTTGCGCTGTGGTGGCAAATCCATTAGGAACAGACACACCCAGTTCCGCAAGATTAGTGATCATTTCACCGAGGGAAGCATTTTTCCCACCAACACGATCAACGTCATTCATACCCAATTGGTTATACCAAAGTACATTGCACGGGGTGAGGCTATTGCTGGACATTGAGAACAATCCTTTTTTAAACAAATGAGAGAGAGAAAAAAAAGAAAAACCCGCTGTCAAAACGACAACATAAATAAGCCTATCACAATGTTATGGAGAATATAGAAAGGTGAATCGATCAACCAGAAAACTTTATTTTTTTATCCTTTATAATCACTAAAAATACTATAGATAATATTGTCTGAATTGCTAATTCAGCTAAAAAAAAGGTGAGAGGAATGATATTAAGTTTGAATTCAATTAACTGTGATAATAATGAACTTGTTGATAGAACTGTTTTTTTTATCTCTGACGGCACCGCTATTACCGCAGAAGTCTTAGGCCATGCGGTACTCTCACAATTCCCATTAAAAATGAAAAGCTATACCTTACCTTTTGTATCTTCTGTAGAAAGAGCGGAAGAAATAAAAAATAAGATTAATGAAATTTATAAAAAAAGTGGCGCCAAGCCTCTGGTTTTCTACTCTATTATTAGTCCTGACGTAAAACGAATAATAAATAGTAGTGAAGGATTCTGTCAGGATATTGTGCAGTCATTAGTTCTCCCCTTAGAAAAAGAAATTGGCGTTCAAGCGCTACCTCAATTAAATAAAACGCACGGTTTAACAGAAAAAAATCTCAGCAAATATGATGCTCGAATTGCTGCTATTGAATACACTTTATCTCATGATGATGGGATCTCTTTACGCAATCTCGACCAAGCGCAAGTGATCTTAATCGGTGTCTCACGCTGCGGTAAAACCCCTACCAGTTTATATTTAGCGATGCAATTTGGCATTCAAGCGGCTAATTACCCTTTTACTGCTGATGATATGGATTTTTTAAAATTGCCTCCTGAATTAAAAGAGTATCAACATAAATTGTTTGGCTTAACCATTGCCCCAGAACGCCTTGCTGCTATCCGTAGCGAACGTCGTGAAAACAGTCGTTATGCATCTATTCGTCAATGTCGTATTGAATTAGCGGAAGTTGAAGCGCTATTTAGGAAAAATAACATTCCTTACCTAAATACGACAAACTACTCTGTTGAAGAAATTTCCACTAAGGTAATTGATTCTATGGGATTAGCCAGAAGAATGTTCTAGAGACAGTAAGTTATTTTTTATTTATTTTTCACCAATAACAGTGTTGAAATTAGCTGAATTTCGTTTATTGTGATCTTAATCACTGGGTAGACTTACCCTGTATTTTTATTGAGATAAATTATGTTAAAAACAGACGAATTACGGACAAAGGCTTTAGCCAGCCTAGTAACGCCGGAAACGTTAGCTAATGAGTTACCCATCTCACAAGAGATTATCAGTAATATCACTTCTGCCCGTCAACGCATTGAAGCTATTCTCACTGGTGAAGATAAACGACTATTAGTTATTATTGGCCCTTGCTCTATACATGATCCCAAGGCGGCTAAAGAGTACGCAACAAAACTAAATCAACAAAAAGCGCGTTTTCATGACCGTCTAGAAATCGTGATGAGAACCTATTTTGAAAAACCGCGTACCGTTATTGGTTGGAAAGGCCTTATTTCTGATCCTTTCCTTGATAACTCTTGTAATGTTAATGAAGGCATTCGTATTGCAAGGAAACTGCTAATTGAGATCAACGCATTAGGACTCCCCACAGCCACTGAATTTCTTGATATGGTCACGGGGCAATATATTGCAGATTTAATCAGCTGGGGAGCAATCGGGGCAAGAACAACAGAGAGTCAAGTTCACCGTGAAATGGCCTCCGCCCTCTCTTGCCCTGTGGGATTTAAAAATGGCACTGACGGTAATATACGCATTGCGATAGATGCCATTCGTGCCGCTCGTGCCAGTCACACCTTTTTATCACCTGATAAAACGGGACGTATGACAATTTACCAAACCAGTGGAAATCCCTACGGTCATATTATTATGCGTGGTGGTAAAAAGCCTAATTATCATGCCAGTGATGTAGCAGATGCTGTTGATGCACTGAAACAACTTGATTTACCTGAACACTTGGTCATCGATTTTAGCCATGGTAATTGTGAAAAAATTCATCGTCGCCAACTTGAAGTTGCACGCAATGTCGCTCAACAAATTACGGATGGTTCACAAGCTATTGTCGGTGTTATGGCAGAAAGCTTTTTACAAGAGGGATCACAGAAAGTCACAGCAGATAAGGTGCTGACCTATGGACAATCTATCACTGATCCTTGTCTCAGTTGGGAAGATACCGAACAATTACTGGAATTATTAGCTCAAGCGGTTGAAAGTCGATTTAAATAATATCGCCAAAAAGGAGAGTTTTACCTCTCCTTTTTAACTTACACAAAAAGTCGTTATCCATCTTCATTAAGATTAAGCTTTATCTTCTCCCACGCTAATCAACTGTATGATTTTTATTCTAACACCCTATTTTTGTTGTTCTTTTGTTACTAATCATCTTAAATTTAGACGTTTACGTTAAAAAAAGCTTGTCTAAAATATTCTGATAACGATAATGATTATCATAATCATAACCTCTATCAGTATTGCTATTGAAATGAATAAAAATGTTCATAATTTAAACGATTCATCGATAACACGTGAAACAAGCTCCCCAGTCATTCAATCTATAAATAGCATAGAATTACTGGGTAAATCGGGCGTGGTTTATATTCAACATAACGGAGAGTTGTATCAGTTACGCCAAACAAAAACAGGAAAACTTATCCTAACAAAATAATTATTTAATCCCTTTTCGCAAGCCACCTATTTTGCTAGGCAGCCAGCTAATTCACTCCATATACAAGGACTTTTATGGATATTAATGGTATGTCTATGCTGAAAAGAAATTTCAAATACTCCACATTAGCTACAGCAATTTGTCTGTTATACGCGCCGACTACTTTTGCTCATATTGAAAAAGTAGAGACAGATACATTGACTGTTATTGGGCAACAAGACAATCAAATAACGGATTTTCAATCTGTCGTCGATACCCGTTCAGCACAAGCTCAAACCGCATCTACCACGGGGCAATTGTTAAAACAAATCCCGGGGATCACCGTATCAGGAACGGGGATCGCCAATGGTGGCAATATTATGATGCGTGGTTACGATCAAAGAGGTGTCAAAATCTTTGTGGATGGTATTCATCAACCTATTGATAATACTATGAACAAGCTTGGTGGCCTTTTTATTGAACCCTCGCTTATTTCGCGCGTTAAAGTCAAACATGGTGGCTCTTCGGTTAAACATGGAAGTGGCGCGCTAGGTGGCGTTGTTTCGTTCTCAACTCTCCATCCAAATGAATTATTAGACGCCAATAAAAACCTTGGTGCTAAATTATTTAGCTCATTCTCTTCTGCGGATAAACATTTTTCTTATGGTGGTGTGATCGCAGGTAGACATCAGTTAGTGGAAGGGTTATTGGCTTATAGCCAAAGAGAGCGTGGCCCGATACGTATTGCTGATGACTCAATATTAAATAACCACGAACGTATCAAAAATTATTTTGCAAAAGCCTATGTTTACCCTACAGAGGAACAAACCGTTATTTTTTCTGCCCGTCAATATAATAATGCAGGAGAGCAAAGAGAAGTTTTAAATCGAATGGGAGGGTTTGGAAAAAGAGACAGTAATAATATGTATCGAGCCACCAAACAAAATGATATCTCACTCACCTATCATTTAAATCCAAATAATTATGATTGGCTCGATCTGAGCACTCAACTTTATTATTCTCAGTTTAAAATTGCGCATACGTTTCTGACGGATACACGCAAAGAAATATATCCAGACATAGAAAGTGTGCTAGGTAATTCTGAAAAACGTACCCAATATACCTATGGTATGAAAGTAGAAAACGCCTTTAATTTAAATTACTTTCAAGATAGGTTGACTCAATCTGTGATTATCGGCATTGATGCTGAAAAACAGAAGATGGTATCGAATAATAAGGCTAAAAATTTCCCTTTATCACATATGGATAATGCCTCAGGTTGGGTTCATAGCACGTTCAATACCCCTCTATTACCCATTACTTTAATTGCGGGTCTTCGTTACAACTATTATCAAAATGTCCCTGATAACAGTAAAACTTTAGATTACTACAAAGACTTAAATAAAAAAGGAGACATGACCTCCGCCGACAAATATCAAGAAACATATCAAAATATTTCTAAAAATATTGCGTTACGTCTCACACTGACCAAATGGTTACAGATCTATTCTTCTTATTCTGTTGCCTTTAGGGCGCCGACTTTAAGCGAAATGTATAATGACTCAGTACATTTCACTATAATTTCCCCTTTTAATAAGAAAAGCTATGATGCTCGTTGGGTTCCAAATTCCACATTAGAACCAGAGACGAATAGAACATGGGAACATGGTATCAATTTACAAAAAAATGCGTTGCTTTTTACCAATGACCAGATAAACATTAAAGCTTCATATTACAGTACTGAATCAATTGACCACATTACTTATCAACAGTGGTATCATAGTCGTAAGCCTATCCAATTAAAAAATAGTCATATTGCGTTATCTCCCATTAAAGATGCTCGTGAACCTTTATTATTTCAATCAGTTAACTTGCCTAAAGCGCTTATTCACGGCTTTGATTTAAGATTGCTATATTCTCATCCATACATCGCTATGGGGGTAAATTACAATCAAACTAAAACCTTGGAACTGTCGTCTCTAGAGACTATTTCAATGGTGCGCCCTGAAACATTAACCGCTTTTATAAATGTACCCATTATCAAAACACCATTTTCTGTTGCTTGGTCAGGAAAGTTTGCCGGTCCAACGGCCAAAAAAGGCACACATAAATACCCTGGTTCAGAGGAAGTGACTACTCGATTAAAAGAAGATCTTCAGCAATACCCTGGCTATGGTGTGCATAGTTTTGCAGTCAACTATCAATCCAATAATAAAGATATACAAGCCTCATTGGTACTCGATAATGCATTCAACAAAGTGTATTACTCAACGGTAGGTGTGCCTCAAGAAGCTAGAAATATCAAAATGTCTGTCAGTTATCGCTGGTAAACAATAAAAAGAGCAATGATTTTTATCATAACGGGCTGTTGAGTTTAGCAGCCCATTTTAATAACGGAGATCGACCTGTATGTCTCAATCATCGCGATGCATAAAGGTGAGTGTTTTAGTTGTTGCAACAGCGATTAGCAGTGCATTCGCTGAAAATAAAAATCAAATCTATGGAGAAAAAAATAGCGGGGAGAGAAACACACAAATAATAACGGTTTATGCAACAGGTAACGAGCGAGATAGCTTTACATTACCAATGATGTCGACCGTCATAAAAAATAACAGTGCTTTGACAGAAACGGCTGGAAGTGCCACGGAGTTGTTGCGTCATATACCGGGCATTTCAATATCAGGAGCTGGCCGCACAAACGGTGAAACTATTAGTATGCGTGGCTACAGTAGTAACGGTGTTTTGACACTAGTAGATGGCATACGCCAAGGTACTGATACAGGTCATATTGACAGTATTTTTGTCGATCCTCTACTCATTAAACAAGTTGAAGTGGTTCGTGGCCCTTCAGCACTTTTATATGGAAGCGGCGCCCTCGGTGGGGTTGTGGCATATGATACCGTTGATGCCAGCGACTTGCTTGCAAAAAATGAACATGGTGGTGTGCGTGTTACCGCCCTTGGTAATACGGCACAACAGAGTCAAGGATTTGGCATTACCGCTTTTGGTCAACAAGACAATTTCGATGGATTACTCGCCCTCTCCGCTCGTGATAAAGGTACAACTCGCTATGGAGGCGGTTATCGTGCGCAAAACGATGAAACAATCATTAACTTATTATCTAAAGGACGTTGGTTTATTGATGATAGCAATACGTTAAGTGGCCAATTACGCTATTATCATAACAACGCACAACAGCCTAAGGATCCACAACTCGCCAATAACCCAACACCGGCTAATGTAGCGACAAATCGTACTACAACACAAAAAGATGCACAGTTAACCTATCAATATCATCCTAGTGATATGTCATGGATTAACCTAAAAACACAAGCCTATTACAGCGAGGTAGATATTAATGCGAAAACACAACAAAAAGGATTTGAAGGTAGAGAGCAAAAAACCTATGGCATTAAACTTGAAAATCGCACTCAATTAGCCACCTACCCCTTTGCTGCTCACGCTTTAACTTATGGCGGTGAGATCTATAAGCAAAAGCAATCACCCAGTGCAAATGCCGAAAGCTTCCCTAAAGCAGATATTCGTTTTATGTCAGGCTGGTTACAAGATGAAATGACTTTACGTGATGTACCCATTTCATTCATCGTCGGTACAAGGTTTGATAAATATAGCAGTCAAAATGATCGTTATGATGACATCAGCGCTGATAAATGGTCATCAAAAGGAGCCGTTAGTATTACACCCACAGATTGGTTAATGCTTTATACCTCTTATGCTCAAGCTTTTAGAGCACCAACAATTGGCGAGATGTATAACGATGCTAAACATTTTGATGCCCCATTCCCCGGAGCACCAACCAATTACTGGCGCCCTAACCCTAATTTAAAGCCCGAAACCAATTCAACAACTGAATACGGGTTCGGTTTTCAATTCGACGACTTATTATCTAATAATGATAATCTGAAAATTAAAGCTGCCCATTTCAATACGCGTGCAAAAGATTATATTGATACAGATGTCGCTATTTTTCAGGGATATACACAATCGACGAATATTCCAAGAGCAACTATTTGGGGTTGGGATATCGAGATGAATTATCAATCGAAGTTCTTTAGTTGGGATTTGGCTTATAACCATACAAAAGGAAAAGATAATGCCAGTAATGCCTCTATTACCTCTATTGAGCCAGATACATTAACCAGTCGCCTCGATATTCCCGTACCCAATAGTGATTTTTCCGTAGGTTGGGTGGGACAATTTACTAAAAAAACAGATTTTACAAAACATGATCGCTTTAATCGCCCGACCAATCGCCAACAAGCGGGTTATGGTGTCAATGATTTCTACCTCCGTTATGAAGGTAGTGCTTCATTAACAGGGCTAACAACCTCACTGGTACTGGGTAATGCATTTGATAAAAAATACTACTCTTCTGCGGGTATTCCTCAAGAGGGGCGCAATGCAAAAGTACTGGTGAGTTATCAATGGTAATTAACAATAAAATAAACGAAACAATAGGAGTTTCCGTGACTAAACCTCTTTATGAGAGCTACCTGCAAGCAAAAAATGAAAAAAAAGCATCTTATGCGCGTGATTTAGCAACTTACCTTAATGTAAGTGAAGCTGAGCTTACTCACGCGCGTGTTGGGCACGATGCTAAACGCTTACATGGTGATGTTCGTGATATTTTAACCGCTCTCGCAACCGTAGGCGAAGTGAAAGCCATTACTCGTAATGAAATTGCGGTTCATGAACATCTTGGTGAATATACCAATGCTCGTTTTAACGATCATGCAGGATTGATCTTAAACCCTCGAGCCCTCGATTTACGCTTTTTCTTCTCTCATTGGGCAAGTATCTTTGCATTAACCGAAGAGACGGCTCGTGGCATTCGTCATAGTATTCAATTCTTTGATCTTCATGGTGATTCTCTCCATAAAGTGTATACCACTGATAATACTAATATGGATGCATGGAATACCTTAATCGATACTTATTTATCACCAGAAAATCCCGTATTAGAGATTACCCCCGCTAAATCTTTTACTGATGCACCGGTAACAACGGCATTAGCACAACAGTTAGAACAGCAATGGCGCTCGATGACTGACGTTCATCAATTCTTTAAAATCCTGCAAGAAAATAATCTCAGTCGCCAGCAAGCGTTCAAAGCGGTCAGTGATGATTTAGCTTATCAAGTAGATAATAGTGCCTTAAAAACATTATTAGCACTGGCGAAAGAAGTACAAAATGAAATTATGATTTTCGTGGGTAATCGAGGCTGTGTACAGATCTTTACCGGTAAAATTGATCGTTTAGTACCTCATCAATTTGAAAATAGTGAACAAGTATGGATTAACATTTTTAATCCTGCATTTACACTGCATTTAATTGAGAGCGAAATTGTGGAAAGCTGGATCACTCGTAAGCCAACCCAAGATGGTTTTGTCACAAGTCTTGAACTATTTGATAGCAAAGGTCAACAGATTGCTCAGCTCTATGGACAACGCACTGAGGGAACAAAAGAACAACAACAATGGCGTGAGCAACTCAACGCTCTTGCTAAAATAGCTTAATAGAAGGATAGCTCAATGAAAAAATGGCTTCTTTTGATCCTGTGTAGTTTGATGACATTCACCAGCCTCGCTAAACAACGTATTGTCACTATTGGTGGTGATATTACTGAAATTGTTTTTGCATTAGGTGCAGGTGATCAGGTCATTGCTAGAGATAGTACGAGTTTAGTACCAGAGCAAGTTAAATCATTACCCGATGTGGGTTATATGCGCATGCTCAATCCTGAAGGTATTCTTTCGGTTAAACCGACGCTGATTATTGCTAGCGAATTAGCTCGCCCTTCTTTTGCATTACGTCGTATCGAAAAAGCAGGTGTACCTGTTGAAACTATTACGGGTACACGTTCATTAGAAGCCATTAATGAAAAAATCGATGCCATTGCAACCCTCTTACAAAAAGAAACAGAGAGTCAGCAATTAAAAGAAAAGCTCACTCAATCTATTAATCAAATTGCCACGACGCCTATTGATAAAAAAATTATTTATATCATGAGCCATGGTGGTGTTGCCCCTATGGCTGCCGGTCAAAATACTGCTGCGGATACTATTATCACACTGGTAGGCGGAAAAAATGCTATGCAAGGTTTTAGTAGTTACCGCTTACTGTCACAAGAAGGGGTTATTGCCAGCCAGCCTGATATTTTGTTGGTCACTAAAGAGGGAATAAAAGGTATTGGAGGTATCGAAAAACTGTGGGACTTGCCCGGCATAAAGTACACCCCCGCAGGTAAAAATAAGCGCTATATCGTTGTTGATGATATGGGTTTATTAGGCTTTACCTTATCAACCCCTAAAGTTATGCAACAAATTCGTCAAGCATTGGAGCAATAATGTCTCGTTTTCGCTCACCGTGGATGAGTATTGCCATTTTACTCATCTTATTTACCATCATTACGCTTATTTCTGTTAATAGTGGCCCGCTAGCACTCTCATTTAGTACTTTATGGGATCGCTCTTTTGATGATATAGAGTGGCAAATTTGGCTTGATATTCGTTTACCTCGAGTACTATTAGCTATTCTCGTCGGTGGCGCTTTAGCCATATCAGGCACCATCATGCAAGGACTATTTAGAAACTCACTTGCCGATCCTGGATTACTGGGTATTAGCAGTGGTGCTGCGCTAATGGTCGCTATTGTGATTATTTTACCCTTCTCTTTTTTATCCGTATTTTCTTTCTACAGTCATATTATTGCCGCCTTTATTGGCGGCTTAATAGTGGCAATGATTATTTTTTCATTGCATCAATTAAGTGATGGTAACTTGGCAAGATTGCTCCTAGCGGGAATTGCCATTAATGCACTTTGTATGTCTTTTATTGGTGTATTGAGCTATATCAGCACAGATCAGCAACTGCGCCAATTTTCACTATGGATGATGGGCTCTTTAAGTAAAATAGACTGGAACACCTTGGCGATTGCAACTCTCGTGATTATTCCCATTAGTGCATTAGCCTGTTGGCAAGGTCATAAACTTAACCTATTACAACTCGGTGATGAAGAAGCACATTATTTAGGGTTAAATGTAAGAAAAACAAAATTTATTTTACTATTACTCAGTGCCATTTTAATCGGTTGTGCCGTTGCATTAAGTGGTGTTATTGGGTTTGTTGGTCTTGTGGTGCCCCACCTTATTCGTATGCGATTAGGCAGTAACCATATTTGGTTATTACCGGCCACCCTATTAGGGGGAGCAATACTCTTATTAGCCGCAGATACCCTGTCAAGAACCTTGGTATCCCCTGCGGAAATTCCTGTAGGACTTATTACCGGACTTCTTGGTGGACCTTATTTTCTTTGGCTTATTTTACGACAACCAGCAGGACGCATGTCATGATGGAAAATCAACACACTCCATTATTATATGGCAATAACTTGAGCTATAAAATCGGCAATAAAACTATTCTTGAGGATGTTTCTATTGCACTTAATACCGGTGAGCTTGTCACAATCATTGGTCCGAATGGTGCTGGGAAATCATCATTATTACGTTTATTGACCGGCTATACTCCCCCGACACAAGGAGAATGTTTTTTTAAAGGGAAAACTTACTCACAGTGGAATAGTCAATTATTAGCGCAAAACCGTGCTGTTATGCGACAAAACAGCCAGCTATCATTCTCTTTTTCTGTAGAAGAAGTCGTCGCTATGGGAAGAGCACCACATGGGCAAAAACATAAACAAATCGCAATAGAAACCGCGCTATTACAAACCAATTGTTTAAAGCTTAAAACAAGAGATTACCGTCAATTATCAGGTGGAGAGCAACAAAGAGTGCAACTTGCTAGAGTGCTTGCTCAACTTTGGCAACCGACACCTGAGAATGTTGCGCTATTTCTTGATGAACCCACATCGGCACTTGACCTCTACCACCAGCAACAAAGTTTGCGTTTATTAAAGCAACTGGTCAAAACGCAAAATTTGATGGTGTGTTGTGTTCTGCACGATCTCAACCTCGCCTCCCTTTATGCTGATCGTATTTTATTACTGCATCAGGGAAAATTAGTTTGCGAAGGTACACCTCAAGATGTACTCACCGCTGAGAATATTGAAAAATGGTATGGCGCCGAGGTCAGTGTTAATACTCATCCTGAGTTATCTCAACCTCAAGTTTTTTTACGCCCATAAATAATAAAAGAAAAAGGACTGAGTCCTGTTGAATGCAGAGCTCAGTCCTTAAAAGACGCTTAATAACATAATTTCTATTGGATGATTATTACCTTCACCAAATAGAGTATTACTGCAATGGTAAAGCAAAACTCACTTTTACCGTCTCCATGGGTACTTCTGTTTTTATGCTTTGAATGCTAGGAATTTGTGTTAAATAATCAGCGTGAAAACGGCGATAAGTGGCGAGATCTTTTGTCACAATACGAATAAGTGCATCACATTCCCCCGCCATTAGATGGCATTCAACCACTTCGGGTAATACTTTTATCGCCTTTACAAATTCTTCAATAGTTTCAGCATCTTGTGCTCTGAACCAAATTCGCGCAAATAAAGATAATCCTGCATCAACTTTACTACCATCTAATACGGCAACATAACGCGTGATCACACCTGACTCTTCAAGTAAACGTACACGACGTAAACAAGGAGATGGTGAGAGTCCCACTTCTTTTGCCAGTTCGATGTTTTGAATTTTGCCATCGCGCTGTAACACTTGCAAAATATGCTTGTCTATCTTATCCAATTTTATTGACATCAAAGATTAACCTTAGTTCTATTTGTGGAATTTTATTGCCAATTAATTATTTTTGTTAGCAACAAAGCAACCCGATTTTTACGAAAATATCATATAATTTTTCAGCTAAATTGCACAGCAAAAACGATATTTTCTTCAATTGCTCAATCAGGTGAAAAAGATGGAATTTAACACTTTGTTATTCTTTGCCCTTACAGTACTGCCTTTAATTTGCACACCTGGCCCCGATATTCTTTTTATCTCCTCACAAGGATTAGCGGGAGGAATAAAATCAGCGTGGTTTGCCAATATCGGTGTCATTTCAGGTTATATCACACATGCTATTCTTAGTGCTTTGGGTCTTGCAACGATAATGGCAACCTCTCCCATTTTCTTTTATCTACTAAAGTGGCTAGGTGTGATTTATATTACCTACTTAGCAATCAAAATGCTGATATCTGCATGCCAAAAAGGCCAACTCGCACTAAATGCAGATAAAAAAACACATCTCTTTCGCAAGGGCTTTTTAACGAGTTTTCTTAATCCGAAAGGCTTACTCGTCTATCTGGCTATTTTACCAAATTTTATCAATAACCAGAATGATATCGCTATGCAATCTCTGCTTTTATCTGGGATATTTATCACTATTTGTCTATTTATCTATGGCTTTTTAGGTACGATTTTCGCTTATATTGGTTTAAAAGGCGGATTAAGTGATAAAGGACGCCGTTATAATGATGGCATTGCCGGCAGTTTACTCACCTTTGCAGCCGTTAATTTAGCCCTTAATTAGAGGGCTAGCATCACTTTATAGTGATATTTGCTCAATGCCGTGCAATATGACCATTTAACTGATGAATACGTACGCTAATGTGCTATTTACGACGTAATTTTCGACACCCTTCACCAATAATTTGCATTCCTTTTTCAGTCTGACCATTCCATTGAAAAGAAGAGTTTAAACGAAAAGCATGATTAAACTGTGAACTGGTCGAAAACATAGCACCTGGTGCAATACTCACCCCTCTTTCGAGAGCAAAATGGTACAATGTATTAGCATCAAAAGTTGGCTCGAATTCTAGCCATAGGAAATAGCCTCCGACAGGAATATTCACTTTAACATCTTTAGGCAAATGCGTTTGTATGGCCTGTAACATACGATAACGTCTCTGCTCTAATAATAATCTTAAGCGACGTAGATGCCCGTCATAGCCCCCTTGTGATAAATAGTCAGCGATAGCTTGTTGTGTTGGCATACTCGCTGATACAGTACTCATCATTTGTAACTGCTGTATTTTAGTCGCATGTTTTCCGGCTGCGACCCACCCGACTCGAAATCCTGGCGCTAAACATTTAGAAAAAGAAGCGCAGTGCAATACGCTATTGGATTTATCAAAGCCTTTCACAGGCATTGGCGCTTTTGGACTATTATACAGTTCACCATAGACATCATCTTCAATTAAGGTTATCTGTTTTGCCGCTAAAATTTCCACTAGTCTGATTTTATTTTCATCAGGCATAGTGCCACCTAATGGATTTTGGCAATGACTCATCAACCAACACGCTTTAATGTCGTATTGTTCTACCACCTTCTCTAACTCATCTAAACAAATGCCTGTCACCGGATCGGTTTTGATGGCAATCGCTTTTAATCGTAAACGCTCTATCGCCTGTAATGCGCCATAAAAAGCAGGAGATTCTATGACAACCCAATCTCCTGGCTCAGTAACAGCTTGTAAACTAAAACTTAATGATTCCATCGCACCTGCAGTGATCACAATATCGTCAGGCGATACATGAATACCTTGCAGTGCATAGCGTTGGGCTATATTACGACGTAGTTTTTCATTACCAGGAGGTAAATTAATCACTGAACTTTGAGGGGCTAAATGTCTAGCGGCAGAGGCTAATGCTCGGCTTAATTTAGGTTGAATGAATAAACTGGGATCTGGAAAGGCGGAACCGAACGGAATAATATTGGGATCTTTACAGGCTTGAAGAACATTGAATATAGAGGCGCTTATCTCAACATTTTCACTCATATGTAGCCCTTTGCTGGCAGTTACTTGAGCAAAACCTGTATTGCGATGTGCAACATAATAACCTGATTGCGGACGAGCGGTGATCCACCCTTGACTTTCTAACAGTTGATAAGATTGTAAAACGGTCATTAAACTTAAACCTGATTGTTTAACCGTATCCCGTAATGAGGGTAAACGATCGCCTGATTGCCAAATATTATCTTCAATTTGTTGGCGTATCTGTGCCGCAAGCTGTTCATATCGAGTCATATTTACCTATTCACCCTCAAACTGTTATAGTCGTTTTTAAACTTATTGTCACTATTATAGTTTACTGTCATATGGTCTACTTATCCACACGATTTACCTGCTATTTACAGATCAGCGCGATTTGTATATCAAAATAATGAGGTTGTTTATGTTTGGGTTAAGTGCCTTTGATTTGGCGCGTATCCAATTTGCGTTTACCGTTTCTTTCCATATTATCTTCCCCGCAATTACTATAGGGCTAGCCAGCTTCTTAGCTGTCTTGGAAGGCTTATGGCTAAAAACTCGCAATAAGGATTATTTAGCGCTATTCCATTTTTGGTCAAAAATATTCGCTGTTAACTTTGCTATGGGCGTCGTCTCTGGTCTCGTTATGGCATATCAGTTCGGTACTAATTGGAGCTTTTTCTCCGATTTTGCCGGCTCTATCACCGGCCCTTTATTGACTTATGAAGTACTTACAGCATTCTTCTTAGAAGCTGGATTTCTAGGTGTGATGTTATTTGGCTGGAACAAAGTAGGTGAAAAATTACACTTTTTCGCCACTTGCATGGTGGCATTGGGTACATTAATGTCAACATTTTGGATTTTAGCCTCCAACAGTTGGATGCAAACACCACAGGGATTCGAAATCGTCAACAATCAAGTAGTTCCCGTTGATTGGATAGCGGTTATTTTTAATCCTTCCTTCCCTTATCGTCTTGCTCATATGGGCGTTGCTGCATTTCTTGCTTCGGCATTCTTTATTGCCGCCTCGGCTTCATGGCATTTATTAAAAGGCAACAAGACATCTGCAATGAAGAAGATGCTCTCGATGTCTATATGGATTATCTTAATCTTAGCGCCTATTCAAGCACTTATTGGTGATATGCATGGTTTAAACACGTTAAAACATCAACCCGCCAAAATTGCCGCGATTGAAGGGCATTGGCAAAATAATCCTGGTGAGGCTACACCGTTAATTCTATTTGGTATACCGGATATGGATGAAGAAAAAACCAAATATGCCCTTCAAATTCCTTATTTAGGTAGCCTGATATTAACTCATAGTTTAGATAAACAAGTACCAGCACTAAAAGAATTTCCTAAAGATGATAGGCCAAATTCACTGATTGTTTTTTGGTCATTTCGTATTATGGTCGGCCTTGGCATGCTGATGATTTTAGTGGGTGTATGGGGCACATGGTTACGTTACAAGAAAAAATTATATCAATCTAACCTCTTCTTGCGATTCACTTTTCTAATGGCTCCTTCAGGATTAATTGCCATTTTAGCGGGTTGGTTTACTACAGAAGTAGGTCGACAACCTTGGGTTGTGTATGGGATACAACGAACACGTGATGCGGTATCTGCTCATGGTGAAATGCATATGAGCATTAGCCTACTGATTTTCTTTATCGTTTATGGTTCTGTATTCGGAATTGGATATGCCTATATGTTAAAACTTATCCGCAAAGGTGCGCCGGAGGTTCAAGATGGGAATTGATTTACCCGTTATTTGGTTCATCATCATCGTATTTAGCACATTAATGTATATTGTGATGGATGGCTTCGATCTCGGCATCGGCATGCTCTATCCTTTTATAAAAGAGAGAGAAGATCGCGATTTAATGATGAATACTGTCGCCCCGGTATGGGACGGCAATGAAACATGGCTAGTTTTAGGTGGTGCGGCGCTATTTGGTGCGTTTCCTTTAGCGTATTCAGTGATCCTTGATGCTTTAGCCATGCCTTTAACTATCATGCTAGTTGCGCTTATTTTCAGGGGCGTTGCTTTTGAATTTCGCTTTAAAGCCGATGACACTCATAAAGTTTTTTGGGATAACGCCTTTATTGTCGGCTCTCTATTAACCACCTTTATGCAAGGTATAGTCGTCGGTAGTATTGTTCAAGGTTTACCCATTATTGACCGTACTTTTGCAGGAAGCTATTTTGATTGGCTATCACCCTTTGCCCTGTTTTGTGGCTTTGGTCTAGTCATTGCCTACTCACTGTTAGGGTGTGGCTGGCTCATTATGAAAACTCAAGGCCATTTACAACAGAGTTTGTATAAAGTGATCTTGCCATTAACGTTCGTTATGCTAGCAGTGATAGCCGTAGTCAGTTTATGGACACCATTAGCACAACCGGCGATTGCTGAACGTTGGTTTTCACTACCCAATATTTTCTTTTTCTTACCTGTACCACTGCTAGTGTTATATAGCGCTTGGTTGATTATTCGCGCAGTAAAGAAAAAAGGTCATTACTTACCTTTCTTTGCTTCTCTAGCGATTATATTTCTTGGTTTTACTGGGCTAGGGATTAGTATCTGGCCAAATATTATACCGCCGGCAATTAGTTTTATCGATGCATCAGCACCACCGGAAAGCCAAGGTTTTATGCTCGTTGGTGCGCTATTTATCATTCCCATTATTCTCGTTTATACATTCTGGAGTTATTACGTATTCAGAGGAAAAACCAATTATGAAGAAGGCTATCACTGATCCGAACCCTGAAACAAAACCCTCATTACTGAAAAAATGGGGTTGGTTAATTACCATTTGGTTTTGTAGTGTTTTAGCGCTATTTGCCGTTTCTTCGCTATTTCGTTTTTTAATGACGGCAGCGGGAATGAAAGTAAAGTAAAAAATCAATCAGGTAATATAAAAATAAAGCGGGATAAATTCCCGCTTTATATTAGTTAAAAAAATTCCTCTTTTTAACTCGCGTTACTGTTAGTGACTCTCCCCTCATAAAAATACAAGCGCTTTAATTTGTTGATTTTTATTTTCTTTATTTACATCTTATTTGAACTACATCACGCTTCGACAAGTCAATCTTATTCATGGCTTTACTAAATTAGTGTTAATAGTGATAATGACTATCATTATTGATTGTAAATGATAATATATAACAAGTAATAAATAGCTTAGATGGGTTGGATAAACGTGAGTAATCAAGACAGCACACAACAAAAGAATATTTATCGTCCTGCACCGCCTCGTTTGGTGCAAGTAAAACGTATAGTAGATATCACGCCGGGCATGCGCTCTATTACCTTTACTAGCGATGACTTGGACAATTATCCAAGTCACACAGGTGGTGCCCATTTAAAAATATTTTTACCTGTAGAAGGCCAAACTAAACCAACAATTCCAACACTCACTGACAAAGGCCCTAGTTGGCCCGAAAACCAACCAAGAGCGATAGTACGAACTTACAGTGTGCGAGCTATTCGTCCTGAATTAAAAGAGCTTGATATTGAATTTGCGGTTCATGAAGATGCAGGTCCAGCCATTAATTTTGCTTTAAATGCCAAGGTAGGTGATTATATTGGCATTACTAATCCTGGAGGGCCTGATCCCCTATTGGCTCCCGCCTCTCATTACTATATGGCAGCCGATCCCAGCTCATTACCCGCTTTAATGGCATTAATTGAAACAATGTCACCCGATGTACAGGGTAAAGCGGTGATCCGCATAGAAAATGAATCAGATCGCCAAATCATTGATGCTCCTCAGGGGCTAGAAATTGTTTGGCTAGTCGGCTCTGTTGAAACACAAACTCAACCTCTGATTGATGAATTTATCTCTTGGTCGTTACCAAAGGAAGATGTGGCATTTTGGATCGCCGGAGAAGATAAAATTATCCGTGCACTAAGACGTTATATTCGTCGTGATAAAGGCTATGAGCGCGGACAGATTTATGCTATCCCTTATTGGCGTTTTGGCTTTAATGAAGAAGGTTATCATGCAGAGCGTCATCATGTTATGGATAATGAAGATGTAAGCTAAGCGTATTTTAGATAAAACGAGTTGGCTGTACCGGCAGCATATTAAGACCCTCATTTAATATGCTGCCTTTTTATAGGAATGGTAATAGCGAAGAAATCTTTAATATTTAACTTATATAAACAATAATTCACCTAACACAACTCCTGACAAAACAAACAAAAAAACTATCAACTCATCAAAATTAAATAAATAACAGAAATAAAACCCAATTTACACAGTCAATTTAAACAAAAAAATATAAACCATTAAGCCAATCAAAATCTTTCACTAAAATAATATTTAATTATTATTGAAACAGAACAGTAATTTAATTATTATACCGCCGCTTGACGTTACTCTTTATTAGCTAGATATAACATATTGAACTTAATTTATTTATATTTTTAGAGTGAAAAATTTAAAAACAATAGCAAATAATAATTTTATTATCTTCAATTGATTATTAGAATTTGACTGAGTCAAAAAATAATAGAGATTAACCTAAATCTATGTATTTTTACTATTGAATTAAGGATGAAAAATGAATTGGTACTTAGAGGTTATTAAAAATAATTATGCTAATTTTTCAGGTCGTGCGCGCCGAAAAGAATATTGGATGTTTATAGTGGTAAATACCATTATTTTAGCTGTGTTATATGGGATCATGTTCTCTTCTATCGACAGTTATACTGGTGAAATGAGTGGCACAGGCTTTGCTGCTTTGATTATTATCGGTATCTACTCTTTAGCAACTATTATTCCTAATATTGCCGTGACAGTGCGCCGTTTTCATGACCAAGATAGATCTGGTTGGATGGTTTTATTATCATTTATTCCTTTCGTTGGCGGACTGATCCTGTTTATTTTTATGTGTTTAGATGGTACTAGAGGTGAAAATAGATTTGGTCTTGATCCTAAAGCCTAATAGCTAATTAATTTCTATCTTAATACAGTGAGTAAACTATTTATATAATTTACTTACTGTGTTGATTCTCCTTTCTCTTACAGTCGCTTCTCTTACCCCCTATTAACATAGGATTTTATACCTGATTATTTTAAGTAATATTATCCACATACTATTATGCTCATGTACGCCATATAGTAATTTAAATAACATGAATGTTTTTTATCGGCAGCATATTAATACTCTTATTTAATATGCTGCCTTTTTTATTGCTATGCTAAAGAAATATTTTAATCACTATATGCTGCTAATACATGCTGACATAGACTGGAACGCACACAATCTTCTTCATTAAATTTAATGACACCAACACGATCATTAGCTTGAAAACGACTTAGTGCATCAGCTAATCCTGAGTTTACATTGGCAGGTAAATCGCATTGCGTAATATCACCGTTAACAATCACTGTCACATTTTCTCCCATTCGCGTTAAAAATAATTTCATTTGATTAATGGTGACATTTTGCGCTTCATCCAATATGACAAATGCATTTTCAAAAGTACGTCCTCTCATATAGGCAAATGGGGCTATTTCAACTTTGCCGATTTCAGGCCGTAAACAATATTGTAAAAAAGAGGCACCTAAACGTTTAACTAATACATCATAGACGGGACGAAAATAAGGCGCGAATTTTTCTGCTATATCGCCAGGAAGAAAACCTAAATCTTCATCAGCTTGTAATACAGGCCGAGTAACAATAATTCGCTCTATCTCTTTATTAATAAGGGCATCAGCAGCCATTGCTGCACTTAAAAACGTTTTACCACACCCCGCTTCCCCTGTCGCAAAAACTAAATTTTGATGTTTAATAGCGTTCATATATTGGCGTTGAACTTCATTACGAGGAGAGAGTGTTCGTTGATCACGTTTCTCTCTCGCCATACCAATTGTTTCTAGATCCCCAAATCCTGGTAAAACCATAACATTATCTCGATGGGCGGCATTACGTTGCTCTTTACGTAATGTACGTTTATTTTCTCTACGTAAACGTGTTGCTGCTTTTTGTCTACTCATAATGGTATTTACCTTTGTTAGTCTCAAAAAGTCATCAGATCAATCATTGTTTGACTAGAAAATAAGGTGAGCCTCCCTCAGACTCTATTGCGCTGTAGAAAACAAAAAAGCCGGTCACAGACTTGAGCATTAAACATCAATGCACAGTTGCTACCAGCTTTGTCTTGGTGATTTAAAATTTTGATTGCTTCTGTCATTCATATTCCCCATCATGGAGTTAGAGTGAAAATTAACGAAGCTTTATGACAGTATAATGACAGAACAAAAATTTTTTCAATATTTAAGTCATTAATAACGCGATTAAGTTAACATTTTGCTAACAAAGAGCGCTATTGAGGGGAATAAAATGCGTTTTTTAAAATTACCTTTTATTTATTGGCTGCTACTCAATTGCATCCCATTTATTGGCTTTGAACTACACTCAGGCAATATAAAACCCGGTGTTTTTTTCTATTTAGGTGCCCTAACGATCATCACTTCAGGGATTTGGCTATTTTTCTGCCTTTACTTTTTTATCAAACATAATACATCCCCTAACCCTCACCAGACACCGCGCCAGTTAGTCACCACAGGTCCATATAAAATAAGTAGAAATCCTATGTATCTTGGCTTTCTCGATATTAGTATTGGGCTGTTTTTTATTTTTGGTAACTGGGGATTTTTAGGGGCTGCGCTTGCCTTCTACTTTATTACCGATCGCTATACTATTGTGCAAGAAGAGAAAATATTAAGTGAGCGGTTTCCACAAGCGTGGCGACAATATTGCCGCCACGTTCGACGCTGGATATAACAGATCTAGACTAAAGCGCTTTACAGTTATTTGCTAATCGGTAACCCGCTTTAGTTGCTTCATTTTCGGTTTTAAAATATACCGCATTTTTATCTGACATGGTTCTATAACCAGTACAGTGTGAAAAATGATAAATTTTACTATTTAGATTACCTTTGATCTGCTCATCTTGGGGGACTGTGGGCGCTTTAGGCATTTCTATTTTGTCAGTTGTAGGACGATATGTTGCAGTTAATCCTGCACCACTATTTTTATGTCCTAACTGCCACTTCATTTGCCCCGTAACAAAGGGATTATGATGCCCAACAATGTTAGCAATTCGATTATCTCGCTCTCTTTCCCACGGTGTTGGTGGGTAAGCTTTATCCCATGCCATAAAAAGCTGTTGTTGTTGACGTGACATTGAGAGGTTATAACGATCATGCAAGTAGAAATAGACACGTGCAACTTGGCCTTTCACCTCATTACGAGGCTCAAAGGTGCGAGAAGTAAAATCGACCCGACTGCGACACTGGCCATATTGATAAGGCGCTTGAGATGATAATTGACCAAAGCTAAAATTACTGCGATCACCATTCACCTCTCCAATCGAAGGCGCTAGATTATGTAAATCAGCCTCAATTTTGCCAAAAATAGGATCGTTTTTAACACAGTTAGCTCGCCCACCATTTTGCCAGCATTGACGTTGATGACCAAAAACCCAAGCAGGGACGATATGTTCCCATTCAATACGTGAAGCTCGGGTGGCCTGTGCCCTCACTTGATAACCACAACTGGCTAAATTAACACGTCCCCCTGATTTTCCTACCCACTCCCAATGACAACCACAATACAGCGTACCTTGGTTGTTTTGATTTTGATCATAATAAATGCGTTCTCTGGCTAGCTGTTTTGCTTTAGTGAAATTTTCCGGTGCCTGTGCAGATACATTTAGCGTAATAATAAATAAACCTAACGCTAAAACAATATAGTGTAATATTTTTCTCAAAGTGCTATCTACCTTATACTCTCTTTTATTAAACCTAATAAGATTTATTATTAAATAACCAACTAATAATCTTATTTTTATTTGCGCTTACCATACCTTTTTTATTTATTTGAAGATATCTTTTTAATTCATTTTTTGATGGATTTACTAAAACAATACAAATGAAAAGTGCTAGAAAAAGGCGCTATTCATGTCATTGTGTAAAAACATCTTTGCTATGGTTTAAAGATTGGTATTTTAATGGAATAGATAAAATGAATGAGAATATGCTGAATTTAATGAATGAGCTCGTCGAAATAACCAAAAAGCATGCGAACAATGAAGATGTTAAAGCGCATGCTAATTTAGAGTCAGAAAATAAATTAAGAATTCAAATTATTATTTCTGGTAAAAACGAACTGGATATTACATTAAATTCGCTACAACATGCGGTATAAAGCATTTATACACTGGGGCGTTTACGATATAACCACAATCCAGGTAAAGATAGCCCAATAGAAAGAGCACCCACAATAAATGAAGCTTTAAGAAAATTAGTCACTAAAGCTTCAAAAATTTCTTCGCTATAGCCTATTTGAGTCAACTTCACCACGGAGATCATCGCAACATAAGCATTGATCCCAGGAAACATAGGAATAATCGCTGCAACAGTGAAAACTTTTGGATGAGCTAACCACCAGCGTGACCATTGAATACCTATACAACCGACTAGAATAGCGGCACAAAAGCTTGCCCACTCAATATTCATACCACTTATCATTAATACCGTACGAGAGCCATGCCCTATTGCACCTAATAACGCACAATACTTTAATGCACGTAGCGGTACATTAAATACCATTGCAAACCCCACCGCAGGTATTGCCGCTAAAATCATATCTTCAATTAGCGTTAGAATAATGTTGATTATGCCCAATCTCTTAACTCCCATACTGCCATCGCTAAAATAACCCCTAAGCAGGTAGCAAGTGTCAACATCGTTGCCATCGCCCAGCGTGCGAGTCCTGTATTAACATGACCTTTAAACATATCAGCAACAGCATTAATTAAAGGAAATCCAGGAACTAATAATAGAACGCTCGCGGCCATTGATATAGTGGCAGTAACTTGAAAATAAGGGAGTTTTAGCAATAAACCTGATACTGATGTCGCAACAAATGCCGTAATACAAAAGTTGATTAAAGGATTTACTTGACGATGAGTGAGGAGCTGACGAACCCACATTCCCATTCCTCCCCCCAAAGCAGAGACTAAAAAGCCATCCCAATCACCGCCATTCAATTTGGAAAAGCATCCACAAGAAAGTGCAACCATAACAATAATTATCCAACGTGGATAACGTAGTGGTTTGATATGTTCAAAACGTTTCCTTGCTTCATCAATATCAGCGAAATGATGCTCAACTAAAATAACAATGTGCTGAACTTCGGTAACAACATGCATATTGATACCACGATCAACAATTTTTCGTGTTGAGGTTTGGCAATGACCATTAACTATTGTCGTTAATACCACCGCATTGGCTGAAATGGCCGTTTCAACTTGATGAACGCCTAAAGCCAGCCCAAGTCGCGTTGAGAGCTGTTCAACCAACATACTTTCAGCACCATGTTGTAACAACAATAGCGCCGTTTGAATACATAATTTCGTAATTTCACGCTGTTTATCTTGTGAAATGGCATATTCTTCAGCCATTATCTGATTATCCATACTACGCCTTAGTATTTATCAAAAAACGCGCCATAACCAATTGAAAGCTTATCAGTATAGTTCAATCATGACGCTATCGTCTTTCTATACTATTATGAATAATTAAAATATTTAAGGCTGAAAGTAGATCAAAGTTTTCTCTTACTATCATATGATTGTAATAAATATAAAATATAGTGATTATATTTCTCAAATAGTATTGATATTAGTCATCATATGTTGCCAAAGGAAATCAAGATCTTCCGGAATAGGTTGTGAATTAAATAACTGTTTTTTAAGTTCTTTTTCTTTTATATTACCAATATGAGAAATAAGCACAGGATAAACTACATTTTTAAAAAAATGTTTCCCGTGTATATATTGTTTTAATTGTTGATCTACTGTGCATGCATTTATTTCTTGCTTTTTATGCTTGAGTTTTTCTAATAATTGAGAAGGCTCAAGATATTGATGCCACTTTTGTAAAATTTGTTCAATTTTTACTGTATCATTGCTTGTATTAAGTTCTAATAACGATTCTTTAAATCCTAAACTTCTTAATCCTTCCCATAAAGGATTAATGATTGCCCATACCGCAGCATGATTTCGCCAATTTTCAAGCTGGGTCTCGATATCTTTCCTTAATGTTTCACATCCATTTTCTATGCTATTTTTCTTATTTTCAGGTAATGCAGACCAAATTTCATCAGGAAGAACAAGATAGTTCTCAATACAAAAACGAGGAAGGATGAATAAATTGGGTAATTGTTCTTGTTTTTCCTCAATTTTAGCATTATCCCATTCATCTCTATCGACAATACCAAGCCAATCTTGTTCTTGGGCTAAAATATCCAACACATTTTGTTTCTTGCCCGTGCTAGCAATAACCCAATACTGTTCCCAACTAGGAAACTTTTTTCTTAAAAAAGCGCCAAAAGCTAACTCATCATCACTGCCTTCAACTAATAATACTTTTTTAGTTGAGCTACCTACTTGTTGATCTTTTATTCGATTAATTGTTCCATCAATTTTCGACATTCACCGATCCTTTTAGCAAAGTAAGATCAATACGTGAACCAAAATTTTCATAGCGTTGCCAAACTTCTGTTGAGTGTGACGTTAAAATTAACTGCCCTTTCTTATTAGCCACAATATTTTCGATAGCCGCTAAGAGAGGTGCTATAACAGAAGGATGTAGATGTAGATCAGGTTCATCTATTAATACAATTCCTCCTGGTTTTAGCCAACGTTGGATTGTAAATAACATAATAAGTATTTGATGTTCGCCAGAACTTAACTCATCAAACGTATGTTGCCTTCCATTTGATAAAATAATCTGTTGACGTGTACCTGGAAGAATTTCACTATCAATTCTTTTATCTGAAAAAAAGTAATTTAAACTCTTTATCATGTTAGGATATTCATTAGGCAGTGTCGCTTTTAAATTAAACAGTGAAGTTTCTATTTGCCCATTCCAATCATTAGTCACCGTATAAGTCGCGAGCCATGCTTGGTTAAGATCGTCTGGGTATAATGATTTTCTCGTTGCTGTTGGATTTACCCATTTACGCGCTTCTGCATCTAAATAGACAATATTAGGAATAGATAATTCTGGATCCAATTCATTATAAAGTGATTGAATACGTCTTTTCCCTAAATATTTATAGGTCTCAATCAGATTATCATTATGTTTATTTTCACTAGATGGAAAATATAATTTATTTTTCTTTTTATTATTTGAAATTTCACCTATCCACATTACATCTAAATAGTTTGTTACTACTTGGGAAAAAAAATCATCTGAACCATAAAAAAGTCCAATTTTAATCTTATCATCAGAAGAAAGATTAAAATCTTCAAAAATAATAGCGATCCCTCCCCAACGTTCTAACCATTTTCGTGTATTGCTCGCTGGAGCTAACGGTTGTTCAGTACTTAGCCAAATACCTAATGCTTCCCATAAAATAGCTATGCCCCGTAATAAAGTCGATTTACCACAACCATTATTACCGGTAAATAAAACTTGAGCTTCAATCTCATTAGACCAATCATCTTCTAACTTAATAACACCATCAGCTAATGGTCCTACAGATTGTGTATAAATTGAACTAATTCTCATTGGAATGCCCTGAAATGTTTACTTTAATAGCTAAAATACCATCTCTTTATTCTCGCGTCTTTACCTCTTTCACACAACGATAAAATATTCTCTTTCTATTGTTAACTTACATCATCAATATGACTATTACGCTTTCAAATTAGTATAAAAGCACCTTAGGATGCTTTTATACCTAACTTAAATTATTCATAATCCTTTATTTATTATTTATTGCCCAGAAGTTTATTAGCTTGAGCATAAGCCCCATCAAGGGTTTCTTCAACAAAGATAGGTACACCGTACACCGCAGAAACAACGGGAGATAACTGCATCAGTTGCTCTTTATCATTTGTTTGTTGATTGACGGTCATGATCATTCCAGCACAATATTGACTTAATGGCATTTTCCCTGTTTTCAGCCAGCGTCTAACGGCTTTCATGCCCTCCATATCCTCTTGTTCATTTTTCTTGTTGATAGGTGGGTAAACCAATACAAAGTTTTGTTTTTGAGCAAGCACTAAGTCCATTTCAGCAATCCAGTTATTAGCATGCTCTAACGTTTCTGGGAAAACCTGCATGGTAATAATGGGAAATTGGTCAACAGACATTATTGTAAAATTGTTATTATTCAACATATTGTTATCTCTCAGTCATTATCTTCACTTTAGATTAGAATAATTATCATTTACATTCAATAAAAAGGCT
>NZ_CAWPAV010000206.1:0-1193 GCF_963885725.1 Proteus sp. G4380 | reverse complement strand
AACCACTCTTTTTTTTATGCGTTAAATGATGATCTTAAAATCGTGTTTTATATTAGTTTTATTTACTTTTTTTAGTATCTAACGTTGAGAGCCAAGCTACTTTTGCGGTGGTATTTATTGTGATGACATACCTATGTCATAAATCCCCCTTAAAATTAACATCACAATAACCCATTTTTTTAATGGTAGGATGTTCTACATTCTCCCCATTCGCCGTTAATAATGATTTCACATAGTAGGTCTAAACATATGAATAAATCGGTTGAAGCAGTAATTTTAGATTGGGCTGGTACAGTAGTCGATTTTGGCTCTTTCGCCCCCACACAAATTTTTGTCGATGCCTTTGCTCAAGCCTTTAACTTTAAAATAAGTTTATCAGAAGCACGAGGGCCGATGGGGATGGGGAAAATCGATCATATTCGTGCTTTACTTAACGAGCCTAATATTCGCACTCGCTGGACAGCCCAATTTGGTCACCCACCAAGTGAAGAAGAGGCACAGCATATTTATCGCACCTTTATGCCGTTACAAATTGCACAAGTGGTACATTTTGCTAAACCGATTGAAGGAGCACTTGAGGCTATCACGACCATAAGAGCACAAGGAATTAAAATCGGCTCTTGCTCAGGTTATCCTAAAGCCGTAATGGATGTATTAGTACCGAAAGCCGCTGAATATGGTTATCAGCCTGATTGCGTGGTTGCTAGTGATAAAATTGCCGCCGGCTCTCGCCCAGGCCCTTGGATGGCGTTAAAGAATGTGATTGAACTGGGTGTAATGAGTGTAGCACACTGTGTTAAAGTCGATGATGCAGTAACAGGTATTGCCGAAGGGTTAAATGCCGGTATGTGGACTGTCGGGTTATCTGTTTCAGGCAATGAGTTTGGTGCCACCTTTGAACAATATCAAACAATGGAACAGGCAGAAATAGAAAACCGTAAGCGCATTGCTGAAAATAAACTACGTACCGCTGGTGCTCATTATATTATTGATACCCTTGCCAATTTACCTGCGGTGATAGAAGATATTAATCAGAGGATCGCTAATAATCAAAAGCCGTAACTATTATCCAATACCAACGCCCAATAAAGCAGTAATGGGCGTAATTGGTCAATAGAGAATATAAAGATATATCTAGGTATTCTTTAATATGAAAATAATACTTCGCACTTTTATATTTCTATATTTTATTT
>NZ_CAWPAV010000205.1:0-7748 GCF_963885725.1 Proteus sp. G4380 | reverse complement strand
AATTTTATTCGTAAGCAGGTCATTCATAGGTAATATGCTCCATGGATTATTTATATTCTTATAATAAGTTAGCGTTAATTAACTAGTGATAATAATTAAAGAAATATAACCACTAAAATTATAGATAGGGATAAAAAAGTTGCCAATGGACAGAAAAAAACGAGTGTAACAAATTAATTACACTCGTTTTACAATATCGGCTGTAGTGGTCGTAAAACTAAAGAATTTCAGGAATGGAAATACCTAAGCGTTGCATACGTGATAATAAGGTGGTTCTTTTTAATCCTAATTTTAATGCCGCACCTCTGGCACCAGCCACTACACCGTTAGTTTCTCTAAGGGCTTGTATTATCCGCTCACGCTCTTCATCATCACTTTCAGGTGCGCTAGTTTGCATCTTTTTTTCTATGGCTGATGGTTGCGAAAGCACTTGTTTTAAACGAGATGGTTTATTGATATTTAACTCTTTTAGTTGCAAATTTAGCGTAGAGCCTCGAGTTAAAATAACCGCGCGCTCAATAATATTTTCAAGCTCTCGTACATTTCCCGGCCAAGGATAATGGGTTAATTGCTCCAAAGCATGTGTTGGAATACAGTCTATTTTTCTATCCATGCGGCGGGCAATTTTTTGCGTAAAATATTTTGCCAATAAGGGGATATCTTCAGGTCGCTCCCGTAATGGCGGGATAATAATAGGAAAAACATTCAGACGATAATAGAGATCTTCTCGAAATTCCCCTTCATCCGTCAGTTCACATAAATCTTTATTGGTCGCTGCAATTAAGCGTACATCCACAGGAATAACTTTATTACCACCTAATCTTTCAATTTCACGCTCTTGGAGAACCCGTAATAGTTTTGGCTGTAATTCAATGGGCATATCGCCAATTTCATCGAGAAAAAGCGTACTTTTATCTGCCATTTCAAATCGACCCACATGGGCATGTGTTGCACCCGTAAAAGCGCCTTTATCATGTCCAAAAAGATCACTTTCTAACAGACCGGAAGGTACTGCTGCACAATTCATTTTTATCATCGTCTTATTTTTACGATGACTTAAACGATGGATCGCTCGTGCAATTAACTCTTTACCAGTACCTGTTTCGCCTAAGATAAGTACAGTACTGTCACTTTGAGCGACTAACTCAATTTGTTCTAGTACATTATGCATGGCATCGCTTTGATAAATAATCTCGCTAAAACTACCATTTCTATTTATTTGCTCATTAAGCCAAATATTTTCGTTCTTAAGGCTATCTTTAAGGTGAGTTATCTCTTCATAAGCGGCGGCATTTTCAATTGCAATCCCGATGCGCGCGGCAATTTGTTGCAATAATTGACAAGTTTCTTCAGTAAAAACACTACTTATTTCATGCGCTAGGATTAATAAACCTAGCGGTTTACGGTTAAAAGCCAGTGGCAATAACAAAGCCGTCTGCATATTTTGTTTTACGAGACGTTTAATCAAAACATCGTCTTGATCTTCTTTATTGATATCGATTAAAACGGGTTTGTTTTGATGAATAATTTCTTCGGCTTTGTTATTGGCGCTACTGAACTTACGTTGTTGACGAATGACAGATTTTCCTGTCTGATAACGACTAGAATAAAGAATACCTTCATGACTATTTTGTGATGAAGTACGACATAACATCAGACTAATATGATTAAGTCCGAAAAAACGATGTATTTCTTTAGATACTTCAGAAATGAGGCCATCCATGTCTAGATGCGCTAATACAGAATTTGTAATATCGACAAGTATACGATATTGATTCCGCTCACTGCGAAGGCTCTCCATAGTTTCAGCATTGTTACTGCTTAATTTCATGACACCACCGATTGCCCTAAAAAATTAACTATATTGTAATCGCTTTATTATAAATTTATATCAATGACTGAGTCATTTTTGATCCAAACCGCTATTTTCTTATTTAACGGGAAAGTAAAAAATATAAATTTAACAAATCGATATATATTTATTTATATATTGATTGATTAGATCGTCAAAAATGTCGAATAAATTGACGAAATATAATTTTCCTAATTAATAATCATTTTTATTTGCAAATTATTTAATTGAAAAATAAGGATTAGTTAATTTAAAAATAGATTGGCATGAACCATGCTATATCTAATATATAGATACCTAATTGTTATTCTAAATTAGATAATTAATTGCGTTTATCGCCAATATAACGGCTATATATAACAAACAGCAGGAGAATATGATGAACCGTTTCATCATTGCAGACCCTAAAAAGTGTATTGGTTGCCATACCTGTGAAGTAGCATGTGTTGTTTCACATCAGCAAGCTTCCCAAGATAATTTAGCAATCGACCAAATTAGTGAGCAAAATTTCCAACCACGCATTCATGTGGTGAAAGGCTTTTCAATTAGTACCGCAGTTGTCTGCCATCAATGTGAAGATGCTCCTTGTGCCAATGTCTGTCCTAATGGTGCCATTATTCATAATAAAGATTATTACTATGTCGATCAGGATAAATGCATTGGTTGTAAAACCTGTGTCTTGGCTTGTCCTTATGGCACTATGGAAGTGGTTTCTCGTCCGGTTATGCGTAAATTAACCGCTCTCAATACGATTGAAGCATTTAAAGCTGAAGCCAATAAATGTGATTTATGTCATCACCGTGCTGAAGGTCCTGCTTGTGTTGAGGTCTGCCCAACGCAGGCATTAGTCTGTATTGATAGAGATGCACTTGAAGATATGGTTAAAGAGCGTCGTCGTAAAGCGGCTTTTGAAACAGGCGCTGATTTATTGTTCTAAGATCAAGAATAAAGCAACTATGTCCTGATACTATAGTTGCTATTATTTATCCTGCTTCAAGTAAGGTATAGACATGCATGAAATCACGCTTTGCCAGAGCGCATTTGAGATAATTGACTCACAAGCTAAATTAAATAATGCGCAAAAAGTAAAAAGCGTTTGGATGGAGATCAGCGCACTATCTTGTGTTGAAGTCTCTGCACTTGAGTTTTGCTTTGATATTGTTTGTCGAGATACTATCGCACAAGGTTGCCAGCTACATATTGAGGTTATCCCAGCTAAAGCATGGTGTTGGGATTGCCATCAAGTGGTGACTGTTTCGACTTTTAATGCAGGTTGTCCTGCTTGTGGTAGTCAAAATTTGCGGGTTGAGAATGACGATGCAATGCGCATAAAACAAATAGAGATCGAATAGGGGTTGTTATGTGCCTTGGTATTCCAGGTCAAGTTGTTGAAGTGGGAAAAACCATCACTGAAAATGCATTGGTCGATGTTTGTGGTGTTAAGCGTGAAGTGAATATCGCATTAGTTTGTGAAGGCGAGCCTGATACGATGATTGGTAAGTGGGTATTAGTGCATGTGGGTTTTGCCATGAGTATCGTTAACGAACAAGAAGCACAAGAAACCCTTAACGCATTGATGGCGATGGGGGAAGTCGAAGATGATGTGAGTGCTTTTCTCTATGGTGAGGAAAGTACAGCTAAACGTGCTTGAGCAAATTTAATACTATTTGCATGGTTGCTGACTTTTTCTTATACTCTATTTTCACTTTTCAAAGGCTGGGACGACCCAGCTTTTTAATCTGTATATTCAGGGGACGACCCCAATTATCAATAGGGGTAGTAGTTTATGTCTTGGATAATTCTCTTTGTCGCTGGCCTATTAGAAATTGTGTGGGCGGTTGGTCTTAAATACACTCATGGTTTTACCCGTTTAACACCAAGTATTATTACGATCAGTGCGATGATCGTGAGTATGGGGATGTTATCGTATGCGATGAAAGGCTTACCTGCGGGTACGGCTTACGCCATTTGGACCGGTATTGGTGCCGTTGGTACGGCTATCTTTGGTATTATCGTTTTTGGTGAATCCGCCAATATTTATCGTTTATTGAGTTTAGCGATGATTGTTTTCGGTATTATTGGTTTGAAATTGGCGAGCTAATTGTCAGTAATATTCACACAGTTTAGCGATAAAAAAAGCCACTCAATGAGTGGCTTTAATTTTATTTATCAAGCGATTATAGTGTAAAAACACCAATAATTGCGATAACACTAATAATTGCTGCAGCACCATAAAATACCCAATTACTAGCAGGTACATGCACTTTAAAATCGTGCAACGTATGGTGAATACGGTGTAATGCACACCAAACTGGCAGAATAATCATTAGCAGTAAGAAAATACGACCAATAAAACCTTGGCTAAATGCCATGATACGATCGTAAGTAAATGCTTCTGGCGCAATACCCATCGGGATTAGAATACCGAGCAGGATAATAATTGCTGGAGAGACAATCGCACTCCACATACCACCTGCACCAAATAATCCCCAGAAAATAGGTTCATCAGAGCGCTTAGGAAGTTGATTCTGATTCATTATTTCCTCCTGGGTTAAACAATTAGCGCCACTGCCAGAATAACGACAGTCACGACGATGGTTAGACCCCATAAACCACGAACGATAGGCTCTTGTGGTAATTTTTCATCTTTAACGACGATATTAACGGCTTTCGGTGCAAGCTTAAACCAAGTGGCCGTATGGAATACCGTTGCGATAAGGGTCACAATATTAATCAGCATCACTATTGGGTTACTTAGGAATCCAACGAATCCCGCCCAACTTTCTGGTCCATTTTTCAGTGCAAATACACCGAACAGTACAACCAGACTGAACCAAAGTTGTGGTAAACAAGTTCCTTCACGGGTGATGTAGAAACGATAGAAACCGAGTTTCGTCCACCAGTTTGGCTGCATACCACGAACATAAGGCTTACGTTTTGTTGTCATGTCTTGTTTCCTCCTTAACGTGGTTTCAGCATGGCAATGACAAAGTCTTGCGCACTGGCTGCTTTACCCTGCTGAATAGCCGCAGCAGGATCCACATGTTTTGGACAGACTTCAGAGCAGTAGCCCACGAAAGTACAAGACCAGACGCCATTCTCACCATTTAATTGAGGCATACGCTCTTTAGCCCCATGGTCACGGCTATCGGTATTGTAACGTTGTGCTAACGTAATCGCTGCAGGACCAATAAACTCAGGATTTAAACCAAACTGAGGACATGCTGCATAGCATAAACCACAGTTGATACAACCAGAGAATTGGTGGTATTTCGCCATTTGAGCAGGAGTCTGTTTATTTGGACCTTCTGAAGGCTTACGATCATTTCCTAAAATGTAAGGTTTAATCGCTTCTAAGCTTTCAATAAAGTGAGTCATATCGACGACAAGGTCGCGCTCGACAGGGAAGTTACCTAACGCTTCGATTCTCACCCCATTTGGGTAGTCACGCATAAAGGTTTTACAAGCCAGTTTTGGGACTCGGTTAACCATCATGCCACAAGAGCCACAAATCGCCATACGGCAAGACCAACGGTAAGACAGATCTGGCGCTAAGTTATCTTTAATATAACCCAATGCATCCAATAATGAGGTTTGCTCATCGTAAGGCACATCATAAGTGACGAAATGAGGCGCATCATCCGTTTCGGGGTTATAGCGCATGACTTCCATCTTAACGTGCTTCATGTCATCAGCCATTCGCTTTCTCCTTATTCTGCTTGTCTTGTGCAGTCGCTTCACCACCATAGACACGTTTAGCAGGAGCAGATTTGGTGATCTTCACATCGCTATATTCTAAACGCGGTGCACCTTCTGGGTTATAGAATGCCAGAGTGTGTTTAAGGAAGTTCACGTCATCACGCTCAGTACAACCTTCGTCAAGACGTTGGTGTGCACCACGAGACTCTTTACGATTGAATGCAGAATGCGCCATACATTCAGCGACATCTAAACCAAAGCCAAGCTCAATTTTATACAGTAAATCAGTATTAAAGACGCTACTGGTATCTTTAATTTCTACGTGTTTAAAACGTTCTTTTAGTTCAGTCAGTTTATCAATGGTTTTTTGCATTAATTCAGGTGTACGATAGATACCGCAACCTTCTTCCATGGCTTCACCCATTTCATCGCGGATCTGAGCCCAATTTTCAGAACCTTTTTGGTTCATCAGTTTTTTCAAATTGTCTTCGATGTCACGAGTTTGTGCATCTAATGCTGATGCGTTAGCAGGGGTTGCTTCTTGGGCACGACGAACGGCTTCTTCCCCAGCAAGACGACCAAATACTACAAGTTCAGCCAGTGAGTTAGAACCTAAACGGTTAGCGCCATGTAAGCCGACAGATGAACACTCACCCACCGCAAACAGACCTTTAATACGTGTTTCTGTGCGCTGATTAGTCTCGATACCACCCATGGTGTAGTGTGCAGTTGGACGAACTGGAATAGGTTCATTAACTGGATCAACACCCACATACGCTTTTGCCAGTTCACAAATGAATGGTAAACGTTCATGAAGTTTTTTCGCACCCAGATGACGTAAATCAAGATGCACAACATCACCACGGTGAGTTTTAATGGTACGACCCGCGCGCCACTCATGCCAGAATGCTTGAGAAACTTTATCGCGAGGACCTAATTCCATATATTTATTTTCGGGTTTACCTAATGGTGTTTCTGGTCCTAGGCCATAATCTTGTAGATAACGGTAACCATCTTTATTGACCAGAATACCCCCTTCACCACGGCAACCTTCGGTCATCAGAATACCTGAACCCGGTAAACCAGTTGGGTGATATTGCACAAATTCCATATCACGCAGTGGCACGCCATGACGTAAGGCTATCCCCATACCATCACCTGTAACGATACCGCCATTAGTATTAAAGCGATAAACGCGACCTGCGCCACCTGTTGCCATAATGACAGCATTAGCACGAATTTGAACTTTCGTCCCTTCCATCATATTAATAGCAACAACACCACGAGCGTGGCCTTCATCAACAAGGATATCGAGAACGAAATGTTCATCGAAACGTTGAATTTGAGGGTATTTTAAAGAGGTTTGGAACAGGGTGTGTAACATGTGGAAGCCGGTTTTATCGGCGGCGAACCAAGTCCGTTCGATTTTCATCCCACCAAAACGTCGGACGTTGACTGACCCGTCTTCTTTACGGCTCCAAGGACAGCCCCAGAGTTCTAGTTGAGTCATCTCTGTTGGACAATGCTCAACGAAGTAATCAACGACATCCTGCTCACACAACCAGTCACCGCCAGAAACGGTATCATTGAAGTGAAAGTCGTAGGAGTCGTGAGCCTGAGTCACTGCTGCTGATCCGCCTTCTGCTGCCACAGTGTGGCTACGCATAGGGTAAACTTTTGAGATCAGAGCAATTTTCAGTTGAGGATTTGCTTCCGCTGCAGCAATTGCTGCTCGTAAGCCTGCGCCCCCGGCTCCGATTATCGCTATATCGGCATTAAAGGTTTGCACTGCGCTTCTCCATTGTTCAAGTGAAAATTGGAATAATTGTCTAGAATTCAATTCACTGACATTATTAATTTAGTAATGCTATTTTTTTAAGCTATCCGTAACGAAAATGTTTCACTGCCTTGTGACTACGCTTGATAACATCGTTATTATCATTGACTGTAATTTTAGTATAACGAAATGTAAGGTACGGAAATTTGATATGAATGATGGTTTTCCCGTATTTCACAAAAAAAGTGTGATCTACACCAAGAATTCTCGGTTTTACTAATAATTAACCAGATAAACTTGAGCATAAAATAAAATATTTAATTCTAAAATAAAAATAAAGTTAGCAATGAATAATTCGTTTTTAAAGTATAGATAATTTGAATTACAAAGAACAATGGTTTTTTGTTATTGACTGATTTT
>NZ_CAWPAV010000204.1:0-8317 GCF_963885725.1 Proteus sp. G4380 | reverse complement strand
TATTTAATTTTATTCTAAAAAATAAACAATTTTGGAAAACCATTTCAAAATGTTTATAAACAGCACACAAAAAGCACAAAGTATAAAAAATGTTACATTTAGCGATTTTTTAGTTATATTTAGCATTTGAGATGGTGATCACGGTAGTTTATCCTGAAAAACACTATATTCTGCCCATCTAAAGTCTAGATATAAACTTATTGAATATTTTTTCAAATTTTAGAAGATTTTTATTCTTTTAAAATCTAGCTTTTTTAGTATGTGGTAATTGAAGATATTGAGATAACACCAGGCACTCAATGCGCTCATTTATTCATAATAAAATTTATGCAGTGATTGCTTTGTAAAAAGGCAATGACTCACTTTATTTTTCATTATTTTTTTACCGCGTTATTTCGGAGAGTATTATGGATACAACCAAAGCTGGTTCTATCGCACAGGGTAATACCCAAAGTGATTACAAAACATGGCGTAAGTCAGACACAGTATGGATGCTCGGTTTGTATGGTACAGCTATCGGTGCTGGCGTTCTGTTTTTACCTATCAATGCTGGGATTGGTGGCTTAATTCCTCTGTTGATTATGTTAGTACTTGCTTTTCCTATGACCTTTTTTGCACACCGTGGTATGTGTCGCTTTGTGCTATCAGGTAAAAATCCAGGTGAAGATATTACTGAAGTGGTTGAAGAACACTTTGGTAAAACAGCAGGTGTATTAATCACTCTGCTCTATTTCTTTGCTATTTATCCTATCTTGTTGGTTTACAGTGTCGCTATCACTAATACGGTAGAAAGCTTTATTGTTCACCAAATGCATATGACAGCACCACCTCGTGCGATTTTATCACTGGTACTGATTGTCGGTATTATGTGTATCATTCGCTTTGGTGAACAAGCTATTGTTAAAGCAATGAGTGTCTTAGTATTCCCATTCGTTGCCATCTTGATGGTACTTGCTTTATACCTCATTCCTGAATGGAATGGTGCCATTCTTGATACGCTCTCTTTTGATCACGCCTCAACTTCTGGTATGAGCCAAGGCTTGTTAGTAACCTTATGGTTAGCTATCCCTGTGATGGTGTTCTCTTTTAACCACTCACCTATCATCTCTGCTTTTGCTGTGGCAAAACGCGAAGAGTACGGTGACAATGCAGAGAAAAAATGTTCACGCATCTTAGCTTATGCTCATATCATGATGGTGATCACTGTTATGTTCTTCGTGTTTAGCTGCGTATTTAGCTTAACACCAGAAAATTTAGCTGAAGCAAAAGAGCAAAATATCAGTATTCTGTCTTATCTTGCTAACCACTTTGAAGCACCCGTTATCGCTTACATTGCACCTTTCATTGCCTTTGTTGCGATTACTAAATCTTTCTTAGGTCACTATTTAGGGGCTCGTGAAGGTTTCAATGGCTTAATTATCAAAGGGATGCGCGGAATTGGTAAGAATGTCGAAAAAGATCGTTTAAACAAAATCACAGCTCTGTTTATGTTGGTTACAACGTGGATCGTTGCAACATTAAACCCAAGTATCCTTGGTATGATTGAAACACTGGGTGGCCCAATCATCGCAATGTTACTGTTCTTAATGCCTATGTATGCTATCCGTAAAGTACCAGCGATGAAAAAATATCAAGGCCATATTAGCAACGTATTTGTTGTTATCATGGGTCTGATTGCAATCTCAGCGGTTTTCTACACCTTAGGTAATACTTTCATTAATTATTTCTTTAACTAATAAGTTTATCGATGGCTACTTTCTAAAATGAAAGTAGCCATATCGCTACAGTCTACAAAACAGTTTTCATTCTAATAACACACAGTGCGCCTTTAAATTAGGGAGGCGAATATTATGGTTAGCGTTTTTGATATTTTTAAAATCGGTATTGGACCTTCAAGCTCACACACGGTAGGCCCAATGAAAGCAGGTAAAGAATTTGTCGATTTACTTGCTGAGAAAAACCTTCTCTCCTCTGTTTCCCGCGTAGTCGTTGATGTGTATGGCTCTTTATCTCTAACAGGTAAAGGTCACGCAACAGATATCGCGATTATTATGGGATTAGCCGGTAATTTACCTGATACGGTTGATATTGACGCTATCGCACCTTTTATTAAACAAGTCGAAAATACCGGACGTTTGATGTTAGCTAATGGTGCTCAAGAGGTTGATTTCCCCGCGGTTGGAGGCATGAATTTTCATAAAAGTAATTTACCTCTTCATGAAAATGGTATGACTATCAGCGCCTATAATGGCGAACAACTTCTGTTGAAAAAAACCTATTACTCCATTGGTGGCGGCTTTATTGTTGATGAAGAGCATTTTGGTCAACCCGAAGAGAATAAAGTTGAAGTACCTTATCCTTATCAATATGCTGCCGATTTGCAACGTCACTGTAAGGAAACCGGTCTCTCTCTTTCTGCACTGGTGATGCAAAATGAACTTGCATTACGCAGTAAAGAAGAGATCTCAGCCCATTTTGCTGCCGTTTGGGAGGTAATGAAATCAGGTATCGAGCGCGGTGTTAATACCGAAGGCTTATTACCGGGACCATTACGTGTTCCTCGTCGCGCGTCTGCGTTACGTCGTATGTTAGTGACTGAAGATAAAACCACCACCGATCCTATGACAGTGGTTGATTGGATCAATATGTTTGCATTAGCCGTAAACGAAGAGAATGCAGCCGGTGGACGTGTTGTAACAGCACCCACTAATGGCGCATGCGGTATTATTCCTGCCGTACTCTCCTATTACGATAAATTTATTCGCCCAGTCAATGAAAACTCCTATACACGCTTTTTCTTAGTAGCCGGTGTTATTGGGTCGCTGTACAAAATGAATGCCTCTATTTCCGGTGCTGAAGTGGGTTGTCAAGGTGAAGTCGGTGTAGCCTGCTCAATGGCTGCAGGGGCTTTAACTGAACTGCTAGGGGGTAGTCCTGAGCAAGTCTGTATTGCGGCTGAAATCGCGATGGAGCATAACTTAGGTCTTACTTGTGATCCGGTTGCAGGACAAGTACAGGTGCCTTGTATCGAGCGTAATGCTATTGCTGCCGTACAAGCGGTAAACTCAGCACGGATGGCGCTTCGTCGTGTCAGTGATCCACGTATCTGTTTAGATAAAGTCATCGAGACCATGTATGAAACAGGTAAAGATATTAATTCTAAATATCGTGAAACATCACAAGGTGGCTTAGCCATTAAAGTCTCTTGCGATTAATTTAACACTTTGACATGATTGTTACCCATAAACCAATGCCAGCTTTTGCTGGCATTATTTATTTTTGCTCCCCGACCAAGATCCCTCCAATCACAACATAATAATTTTATATTTTTTATTACAATGGCAGTATCATGTGACACCGAGCATATCTTCTAAAGTCCAATATCTATAAACCTATAAATCTATTGGTCATATTTATATTATTAGCTAAAGTTGATTAATTAGAGGGTTATTCGCTCAATAAGTAGCAACAGAGCGACACATTTTTTCTTGATCTGTTGAATCGATAGCATTGATGCATTATCACTCATGTAGCTCTACACGGGATAAAAAGAGAACCAAAATGAAATCAGATATTGAAATTTCCCATCAAGCACCGCTTTTACCCATCCAAGATATTGCTAAAAAAATAAATGTAGACCAAGACGATATTGAATTTTATGGCAAATACAAAGCCAAGTTTAGCCAGAGTATTTGGTCAAAAATCACCTCAAAAAAACAGGGTAAATTGGTGCTTGTCACTTCCATTAATCCCACACCAGCAGGTGAAGGTAAAACCACCGTTACGGTAGGATTAGGACAAGCCCTTAATCAATTAGGCAAAAGTGCCATTATTGCATTACGCGAACCCTCCTTAGGCCCTTGTTTTGGTCTAAAAGGAGGAGCGGCTGGCGGTGGATATTCACAAGTTGTACCGATGGAAGATCTCAATCTTCATTTTACCGGTGATTTTCATGCTATCACCTCTGCAAATAATTTATTAGCAGCGATGTTAGATAACTCGCTTTATCAAGGTAATCCCCTTAACATTAATCCTAAAAAGATTATTTTTAAGCGCTGTATGGATATGAATGATCGCGCACTACGTCATTTAGTGATTGGATTAGGTGGCGACAAAGATGGGGTGGTTAGAGAAGATAGCTTTGTTATCACCGTTGCTAGCGAAATTATGTCTATCCTTTGTTTAGCAAAAGATATTAATGATTTAAAACAGCGCTTAGCACGTATCATCGTTGCATATAACTATGAAGGCGAGCCTGTTAGTGCTGAAGATCTCAACGCTGTCGGCGCTATGGCAACCTTACTTAAAGATGCCCTTAATCCTAATTTAGTACAAACGTTAGAAAATACCCCCGCGATTATTCATGGTGGCCCTTTTGCCAACATTGCCCATGGCTGTAATAGCCTAAGAGCGACTAAACTTGCTCTTCAACTGGCTGATATCACTGTAACAGAAGCGGGATTTGGCGCTGATTTAGGTGCGGAAAAATTCTTTGATATCAAATGTCGCATAGGCGACTTACAACCAGACTGCGCTGTTTTAGTCGTTACCACTAAGGCATTAAAATATAATGGTGGCTTAGGCAAAACACAGTGGGATCACGAAAATCTCACCGCTTTAGCAACGGGGATCGAAAATCTAGGTAAGCATATTGAAAATCTGAAAAAATATGGTGTTCCGGTTATTGTTACAGTAAATGCTTATGTGACAGACTCTGCTAAAGAGCATGAATTTATCGCCCAATATTGCCAGCAAAGAGGATGTCGTTTTGCCATTAGTCAAGTATGGGAGAAAGGTGGCGCGGGTGGTATTGAATTAGCCAATCAGGTTATTGATACACTAGAAAATGATGCACCACAGTTTCAATTACTCTACCCTGATAATATGCCTTTAAAGCAAAAGATAGAGACCATTGCTCAAGAAATTTATGGTGCAAAAGGGGTGACTTACAATGCTAACGCCCAAGAGATGCTAACAAAAATCGAGGATATGGGCTTTGGCCATTTCCCTATTTGTATGGCAAAAACGCAATATTCTCTATCAGATGATCCCGCATTACTTGGTCGCCCGACTGATTTTACCATTAATATCCGGGAAGTGTATGTCAGTGCTGGTGCAGGCTTTGTTGTTGCATTAACGGGCACAATAAATACGATGCCAGGATTACCTAAAAAACCGGCAGCAATGGCGATGGACGTTGATGATCATGGGGCAATAAAAGGACTGTTCTAAGGCACTTAAAACCTACTCAATAAAGAATGCCAGTTAATACTGGCATTCTTATTTTAAATGGGTGAGTTTTTCAGTAATTATGAACTTAATTAACCAAAAAGCGCATTAAACCAACCAGAGACTGTTTTAACCACAAAGTCCCAGATACGACTAAAGAAACCACCTTCTTCAACCGCTTCTTTTACCACTAATGGGCGCTGCTCAATCACTTCATCGTTTAGTAAGAAATTCACTGTTCCTACTACTTGATTTTGTGTTAATGGTGCTTCTAATTCGGGGTTAGTCAATGTAAAAGAGGCTTTTAAGTTCTTTAGCTCTCCTTTAGGAATGGTGATTGATGCATCTTTAGCAACACCTAAAGCCACTTCACCTTTATCGCCATACCATACTTTTTGCGTAGTCAGGGGCACGTTCTCTTTTACAGGTGTCACGGTTTCAAAAAAGCGGAAACCCCAGCCGAGTAATCTTTCACTTTCAGCAAAACGCACTTTATCTGATGGCGCCCCTAAAACCACTGCAATCAGACGCATATTTCCTTCGGTTGCCGAAGAGACAAGGTTATAGCCAGCCCCATTGGTATGCCCGGTTTTTACACCGTCGACATTCATATTTTTATTCCACAATAGACGGTTACGATTTGGCTGGCGAATATTGTTGAAGGTAAATTCTTTTTCTTTATGAATATCATATTCTGAAGGTACATCGCGGATCATAGCAGCCGTTAATAACGCCATATCTTGTGCTGTGGTGTACTGCCCTTCAGAATCTAGACCGTGTACTGTTTTAAAGTGAGTGTTTTTTAAACCTAAATTCGCGGCATAGGTATTCATAAGATCAACAAAGGTTTCTTGGCTACCGGCAACATGCTCTGCCAACGCAATACTGGCATCATTACCAGATTGGATCACCATACCTCGATTTAAGTCGATCACTTTAACTCGATCGCCTGGTTTTAAAAACATCAAGGATGAGCCCTTTAAAACAGGATTACCCGTCGCCCAAGCATTGCGCCCAACAATAACAATATCATCGGGCGACATACGTCCCTCTTTTATCGCTTGTCCTACCACATAACTACTCATTATTTTGGTTAGACTGGCAGGATCTAGGCGCTCTTCAGGCTTCTCTGAAGCAAGTATTTTTCCACTGTTATAATCCATTAATACGTAAGATTTAGCCTCAATTTGAGGCGGCACAGGATTATTCACCGCAAAAGTAGGACTAGAAATAATTAGCAGTAAACCCATTCCCGCGGTAACCTTAGCCAATACGGATGGAAGATTTGTTTTCATTACCGATCACCCTTTTATATCAATTTGTTAAAGCTTTCCTACTATAGGGCTTTATGGAATAAGACGCCAACATTGATAGATAAAGATTTATCTTATATTCATATTTAACGCCCTACAGAGGGAATTTTTGTTACTTATCGTGGTTTAGGAGACCTTTATGTTAAAAGTCTGGGGTAGAAAAAACTCATCGAACGTTAAAAAAGTCCTGTGGTGTTTAAAAGAGCTTCAAGCTCCTTACGAACAAATTGATGTCGGAGGCCCTTTTGGTGGACTTCATGAGGCCAACTATTTAGCACTCAATCCCAATGCATCTATTCCTACCTTACAAGATGATGATTTTGCCTTATGGGAGTCAAATACCATAATTCGTTATTTATGTACCAAATATGAAAATTATCATCTCTACCCAACCGATGTAAAGCAACGCGCAAACGTTGAAAAATGGATGGATTGGTCAAATGCTAGCCTTTTTTCTCCAATCCAACAAATGATGATAAATCTTGTTCGCACACCAAAAGAGCAGCAAGATCCACAGCTTGTACAGAGCCTAAAAGCGAAATTAAACCAACTGATCAAAATTGCCGATGATCAACTGGCTAAAACAGCTTATTTTGCCGGTGACTATTTTTCATTAGCTGATATCGCTATTGCTCCTTTGGTATACCCATGGCTAGAGGTTTGCCAAGAAGGTGCAAATTATCCACATCTACAACGCTGGTTTGCACAATTAAGTGAAAATCAGATCTTCCGTGATGTCGTTTTACTGCCGGTAAATTAACTCATTGGCATTTTGTCGGGATCAGGATAGTGATAATGAAATCCGAGATCTCGGCAAATCTCCTGACCGTCGATCTCTCGTGCTGGCGGTTTATCTTCTAGAGCAAATTCAGGGGGAGTAAGATCTAACTGTGCAGCAGCACGGCTGTAAAAATCTTTCTTTTTAGGATGAATAGGCGCGCATAAATTATATAAACGGCCTCCTTCATTTTGAGCAAGCAGTTGCTCTATCGCAAAAATAACATCGTCTAAATGCACTAAATTGACACTCTGATGTGCACCTTTGACCTGTTTTTTACCGGATAAAAAGCGTCCTGCATGACGACCAGGCCCAACTAACCCCGCCAAACGTAAAATATCGACGGTCGTAAGTGGTAAGCGATGTAACCAATTTTCAACTTCCGCTATCATCTTAGCGGATTGCGTTTCTGGCCTAATATCAACTTCTTCTGTAATAACACCACTTTGATTGCCATATACTGAAGTAGAGCTAATATAAATCACTCTTGTCACATGCCGAGACATGGCGCTATCCACTAATGTTTGTATCCCTTCAACATAATCATATCCTCCCCCCGCCGCACTGGGAGGTAATGTAATAATCAGTACGTCAGTTTCCATTAAGTAATCAAAATCATCTCTATCACACTCAATAGCCGGTGTTAAATTCATTAGACAACAATCAACACCACTCATTCGTGCTGCTTCTACACCATCTTCTGTGGTTTTTGTTCCTTTTACTTGATACCCCGCTTCACGCAAGGCATTGGCAAGTGGTAATCCTAACCAACCTAATCCGACTATCGTGATCCGTTTCATTTTCTACCCCTACTTTCATGGCTTATTTAAATTATGTAACAAAACTTAATTTTATCCATTACTGATAAAAACTGCTTAAGCGTTATATATATTTAGCCTGCTTTAATATACTGGCGCACTTACTCGGTTAAGTAAAGAAAAGAAATATTAAAATTCTCTAAAAAACATAAGGTTACAATTTATTTAAATTATTATTA